>NZ_JBVJGT010000009.1:153528-193566 GCF_055587185.1 Micromonospora sp. NPDC048040
CCCGCTGCGTCCCGCAAGGTGGCCGGCCGTGGCCCGCGTCATCGATGCGCCCGCGCCGGATCAGCCGGGCCCTCGACCGCGTCGAGCCGCGATGGCGAGGAGGTCCCGGGCCGGTCCGGTGGGTCGCTGACCGGCCGGCCAGACCGCACGGAGGGGCCGGCTGAGATCCACGCCGGTCACCGGGACCCGGACGAGACGTCCGGCGGCCACCTCGTCGTCGATGGCCAGGTTGCTCAGGACGGCGGGGCCGGCGCCGGCGGCGACCGCCGCGCGCATCGCGCTCGTGGTGGACAGCTCCAGCAGTGGCGGAGCGAGCGGCGCGTGGCTGCGCAGGGCAGTTTCCAGGGCGTGCCGGGTGCCGGAGGTGGGCTCCCGCTGCACCAGTCGGGTCGCGGCGAGTTCGGCGGCGTCGATCGGCCGGCGCCGCCGCGCCCACGGGTGTCGCGGATGCGTCACGACGGTGAGTTCGTCGCGGGCGACGATGCGCGAGTCCAGCCCGGTGGGCACGCGCGGCCCCTCCACGAAGCCGAGGTCCGCCGTGCCGTCGCCGACCGCCCGTGCGACGTCCGTGGAGTTCATCGCGTGCAGGCTGACGGCGGTCTGCGGCCGCTGCGCGGCGAGCCGGACGAGCCACGTCGGCAACAGGTGCTCCGCCACGGTGAGACTCGCCGCGACCCGCAGCCGTACGTCCCGCTCCGCGCGCAACGAGCGGATGCCGGCGTCGAGTGTCGCAGCCGCCTGCAGCACGTCGCGTGCCCAGTCGGCCACCAGCCGCCCCTCGGGCGTGAGCGTGGATCCACGAGGACCCCGCTCGACCAGGGGGAAACCGACGAGCCGCTCCATGGTGCGGACCCGAGCCGTGACGGCCGGCTGCCCGATCCCCCGTGCCTGCGCCGCCCGGCCGAGGCTTCCGGTGGCATCCACCAGCAGCAACAGCTCGAGCGCGTCCAGATCCGGCACCCGCGACAACTCCACGCCCAGACACTACGCCGACCCATCAGCCGCCCTGATGAGCCCATCACACTGAGCCACCTACCGGCCCGGCCAGCGCTGCTGCACTGTCAAGGGGATCTCACTTTCCGGGAGGTACGGTGGTCGACGAAGACCCGAGCAGAACCACCCTCACGGCACGCGGCGCCGGCCGTCGGTGCGGGAACGGTCGAACGCATCCACCCGGGTCGGAACCGCGCCGGCTGCCGAGCGCCGTCCCCGGACTGCTCCTGGTCGCCGCGGCCACCGCGGTGGCGTTCGCCGTCACGCGCATGCTGCCGGCCGTGCCCGCGTCGACGGTCGCCGTGGTGCTCGGGATGGTCGTGGTCAATCTCGGCGTGCACCGCCCGGTGCTGCATGCCGGCACCCGGGTGGCCGCCGGACCCCTGCTCCGGCTCGCGGTGGTGCTCCTCGGCCTGCAACTGAGCCTCGGCGACCTGGCGCAGATCGGCGTCCCCGGCCTCGCCGTGGTGGTGGGCACCGTCGCGGTCACCTTCACCGGCACCCGGCTGCTCGGCCGACTGCTCGGCGTGTCCCCCGCCCGCTCGCTGCTGGTCGCCACCGGCTTCAGCATCTGCGGCGCCTCCGCCATCGCGGCGATGGAGAAGGTGACGGAGACCGAGGACGACGACGTCCCCGCCGCGGTGGCGCTGGTCACACTGTGCGGCACCCTCGCGATCGCCCTGCTGCCGCTGCTGCGCGGCCCGCTGGCCCTGGACCCGGTCGCGTTCGGCGAATGGGTCGGCGCCAGCGTCCACGACGTCGGGCAGACGGTTGCCACCGCCAGCCAGGTGCCCGGTGCGCTCACCACCGCCGTCACGGTGAAGCTGGCGCGGGTCGCGCTCCTCGCGCCTCTCGTGGCCGCGGTGGCCGTCACCGCGCGCCGCGCCGCGAAAGGGGCACCGGGCGGGTCGGGCCGCCGGCCACCCGCGGTGCCGCTGTTCGTCGTCGGGTTCCTGGTCGCGGTCGGCCTCGCCAGCACCACACTGGTCCCGGACCCGCTGGCGGACGCCGCGCGTCACGTGCAGCACGTGCTCCTCGTCGCCGCGCTGTTCGGGCTCGGCACCGGCATCCACCTGCCGACCCTCCGGCGCACCGGCGGCCGCACCCTGGCACTGGGACTGGCGAGCTGGATCCTGGTGGCCGCCACCGCCTACGTCGGCGTGCGACTCCTCGCCCGCTGACGGCCGACAGCGCCCATGCCGCTGCCCGGGGCGGCCGACAGCGGGTCGGGGAACGAGGGCGGACGGCCCGACGTCGGGCGCGAGCCGAAGGCCGAGCCGGCGGGTGTGCGCGGAGCCGGGTCGCACGGCCGGATACCGTACGCGGGCGCGGGCCTGCCCCGCGCGGGCCGTCGAGCGGTGGGAGGATCCGATGCGCCTGTACGTGGGGTGCGCGATGTGGACGCACAAGTCCTGGCAGGGACGCTTCCTGGCGCATCCGCTGCCGGCCCACGAGCGGCTGCGCGCGTACGCCGGCTGGTGCACCGCGGTCGAGGGGAACACCACCTTCTACGCGACCCCGGCCCGGGAGACGGTGGAGTCCTGGGCGCGGCAGACCGACCCCGACTTCCGGTTCGTGCTCAAGCTGCCCAGGACGGTCACGCACGATCGCCGGCTCACCGGCGCCGACGAGGAACTCCAGGGCTTCCTGAACGCGATCGAACCACTCGGCCCACGGGCCCACGCCCTGTGGATCCAGTTGCCCGGCTCGTTCGGTCCCGCCGACGTGCCGGCGCTCGCCCGCTTCCTGCGGGGTCTGCCCACCACCCACCGGTACGCCGTGGAGGTCCGCCACCCCGCGTTCTTCGACGACCCGCGGGCGGCGCGGACCCTGGAGGACACGCTCGTCACGATCGACGCGGAGTGGATCCCCTTCGACACCACCGCGTTCTTCCGCACCCCGCCGACCAGCGACGCGGAACGGGAGGCGTGGACCAGGAAGCCACGTACGCCGCTCCGCACCCGCGCGCTGACCGACCGGCCGATCGTCCGGTATCTCGGCCGGGACGACCCCGCCCGGACGGTCGAGGGCTGGCAACCGTGGCTCGACGTCGTGACCGGCTGGCTGCGCGAGGGCCGCTCCCCGACCATGTTCGTGCACACCCCGGACAACGCCGACGCGCCCGACCTCGCCCGCAGGTTCCACGACGAGATCCGGGCGCGCCTACCCGAGGTCGAACCGCTGCCCGAGCCGACCCCGGTCGGACCGTCGACGCTGTTCTGAGCCGAGGTGGGCTGGTCGGGCGACAGCGGGACCACGACAACGGCGCGTGCCCGGCCGCCCGAGCCGGGCATGGCGACGACCCGACAGCGCCGAGTGGCGCGAAGGGCCCCGACTACATGTGGTCCAGGCGGGTGAACACGCGATCCTGGACCTCCCAGGTGGCGCGCACGTCCGGGTGAAGCTCGTCGTACGTGTCGCCCCGCATGATGCCCTGGCCGAAGCTCGTGAAGGCACCGTCCTCCAGGTGGAGACGGCTGGTGTAGACGCCTCGCGTACCGTTGTCCCACGGGATGGTCATCGAGAGCTGCTCGCCCACGACGGTGCCTGTGACGTTGTCGCACCGGACATTTCCCGAGTGGTTGGCGGTGCCCCACACCTGCTGCCCGTCCTGATGCAGCGTGACATGGGCGAGTAGCCGTTGTCCTGCACGATCTTGAGGTACCCGTCGACCCTGATCGCCGTGGGGCCGGGCGCATCGGCCGGCGCGATGTCACCCCCACCGTCGTCCGGCCGCACCACCAGGTCGGGCTGGCTGAGCATCTCGCCCTGCCTCACCACGCCTTTGACGCGCATCCGCTGCTCGGCGCGTGAGAACGGCTCGGTCATGGTCATCCATCCCCTCGGGGGGCGACAGCCGCATCGGGTGTCCGGCGCCAGGTAACCGCCGCCCAATACGACGGACGGTAGTGAACCGGCATTGCCGGGCCCAGCGTTCTGTCGCATCCCCGGCTCCGGCCGAAGCGGACGTACGCCGAGTGATCGAGTTCGGTGCGGCACTGCTACGGTCGCCGGCGTGATCCAGGATCTGACACGGGCCTACCTGGCGAAGGTCGATCATGACCTGCCGGGCTATGTGCGGGGCCTCTACGTCGTCGGCTCCGCCGCGCTCGGCGCCTGGCAGCCGGGCGCCAGTGACGTGGACACGGTGATCCTGACGTCGCGGCCGGCCACCGGTGACGATCTGACCCAGCTCGCGAGGATCCACAGCGAGATGCCGGGATCGCCACGCCTGGACGGCGTCTATCTCGAGCCGGCCTTGGCGCAGGTCTGGCCGATCGACAACCGGATCGTGCCGTTCGTGGTGGACGGCCAGTTCACGCCCGACCGGCCGTGCGGCGAGCTCACTCCGGTGCTGTGGTTGACGTTGCAGCGGTACGGCATCCCGGTGCGTGGACCGGCCGTCGCGGACCTGAGGATACGGGTCGACCAGGAGCAACTACGCCGGTACAACCTCGACAACCTGCGGAAGTACTGGAAGGCGACGGCGGCGACGATCCCGGCCGCGTTGGCCGACGTGCCATCCGATCAGGTCATGGACGCCGACACCGTCAGCTGGTTCGTGCTCGGCCCCGCACGGCTGCACTACACGCTGGCCCACCAGGACGTCATCTCGAAGACGGCCGCCGCCGAGTACCTCGCGGAACTGTTCCCCGCGTACGCCGATCTCGCGCGACGAGCCGCTCGCCGGCGTGCGGGTGAGCCGGAACAGTTCACCGCAGCGGACCTGGCCTCGGCGGGCCGCAGCGTCGACGCGGTGGCCGACGACGCGTGGCGCCGCTTCGGCTGATGACCGGGGTGTCCGCGACGGTGGGCGCTGAGCAGCCGTGGAGCCGGCCGACCGGAGGCGCGTGCGCCGCGCGCCCGCACGGCGGCCAGCCGCCCGACGCCCAGCCGCTGCCGCGCAGGATCTGGTCCCGTAACCCGTTCGGAGAGAACCGCAGCCGCTGGTAGGTTCGCTCGCCGTGACGGCGACCAGAAGCGAACGACTCGGCGGGCGCTTCGCCCGGCTCCTGGCGGCCAGCACCACGTCGGCGCTGGGCAGCGGGATGGCGACGGTGGCGGCTCCCCTGTACGTCGCGTCGCAGACCGACGACCCGTTGACCGTGTCGGCCGGCGCCGCGGTGGCGTGGCTGCCGTGGTTGCTGTTCTCGCTGCCCGGCGGGGTCCTCGCGGACCGGGTCGACCGGCGCCGGCTGATGATCGCCGTCGACTGGGTACGGGTCGCCGCCCTGGCGGCGCTGGCCGCCGCGATCGTCACCGACCGGGCGGGGGTGGCGCTGCTGTACGCGGTGCTGTTCGTGGTGAACGCCGGTGAGGTGGTGTTCCGCACGGCCGCCCAGGCGGTGTTGCCGGCGGTGGTGCCGCGGTCGCGGCTGGAACGGGCCAACGGTTGGCTGGGTGCGGGCACGACAGTCATGCACAACATGGTCGCCGGGCCGCTCGGCGGGTTCCTCTTCGTGGTGGCGGCCGCCATCCCGTTCGGCGTCAACGCCGGCACGTACGCCCTCAGCGCCCTCCTCGTGGGCCTGATGGCCGGGTCGTACCGCGGAACGTCGGAGACGGGCGGACGCCGCTCGGTGCGCGCGGAGGTCGCCGAGGGGTTCCGCTGGTTGCTCTCGCACCGGCTGCTGCGCACCATGACCCTGCTGATCGGGCTGCTCAACCTCACCCTCACCGCGGCCCTCGCGGTGCTGGTGCTGCTCGCCACGCAACGGCTGGGCCTCGGTTCGGTCGGGTACGGCGCGCTCTTCACCTGCCTCGCGGTCGGTGGGCTGCTCGGCTCGGTCGTCGGGGACCGCCTCGTCGGCGCCGTCACCGCGACGTGGACCATCCGGGTCGGCCTGCTGATCGAGGCGGGGCTGCACCTGGCGCTGGCCGCCTCCCGCAGCGCGGTGGTCGTCGGGATGGCGCTGTTCGCGTTCGGGGTGCACGGCGCGTTGTGGAACATGGTGGCCAACTCGCTGCGCCAGCGGTTGACCCCGTCCGCCCTGCAGGGTCGGGTGGGGAGCACGACGCTGTTCATCGCCGCCGGCGGCAACTGCCTCGGCGCGCTGCTCGGCGGGGTGGTCGCCGCCCGGTTCGGGCTGACCGCGCCGTACTGGGTGGGGCTCGTGGTGGCCCTGGCGGTCATCGCGGTGACCTGGCGCGTCTTCGACCGGGCCACGGTCGCCGCCGCGTACGCCGATCCCGCCCCGGCGGCCCCGGCGGCCCCCGCCACGATCGCCTGAGGAGGCCCGATGCCGTCGCTGTCCGTACCGCCGCTGTTCGCCGCGCTGGAGCCCGCCCGCACCGTGCTGATCGCCGGCGCGGGTGGCGGCTTCGACGTGTACGCCGCGATCCCGCTGGCCGTCGCGTTACGCGACACCGGCCGGACCGTGCACCTGGCCAACCTCTCCTTCGCCCAGCTCGAACTGCTCGACCTGGACGCCTGGCAGGCGGAGAACGTCGCCGCCGTCACCCCGGACACCGCCGGCCCGGACGACTACTTCCCGGAACGGGCGCTGGCCCGCTGGCTCGCCGCCAGCGACCAGCCGTGCACCGTGTACGCCTTCCCGAGGATGGGCGTGCAGCCGCTGCGCGCCGCCTACCGACACCTGGTCGACACGCTCGGCGTGGACGCGGTGGTGCTGGTCGACGGCGGCACCGACATCCTGATGCGCGGCGACGAAGCCGGCCTCGGCACCCCTGTCGAGGACATGACCAGTCTTGCCGCGGTCGCCGGGCTCGACGTGCCGGTGAAGCTGGTGGTCTGCCTCGGGTTCGGCATCGACGCCTATCACGGGGTGAACCACACCCAGGTGTTGGAGAACATCGCCGCCCTCGACCGCGACGGCGCGTACCTGGGCGCGCTGTCCATCCCGGGCGCCAGCCGGGAGGCGGAGCTGTACCGGGACGCGGTGGCGTACGGGCAGGCGGCCACGCCGCTGCGGCCGAGCATCGTGCACGGGCAGATCGCCGCCGCCACCCGTGGCGCTGACGGGGACGTGCACGTGACCCGCCGCACCCGGGGCAGCACGCTGTTCGTCAACCCGCTGATGGCGATCTATTTCAGCTTCGACCTCGACGGTCTGGCCCGCCGTTCGCTCTACCTGGACCGCCTGGAGCACACCGTGGGCATGCGGCAGGTGGCGTCTCGGATCGAGGAGTTCCGCGACGAGATCGAGCGGCGCACGCCCCGGGCCTTCCCGCACTGACCCGACGTAGGCCATGCGGCGGCCGGCGTGAGCGCCGCCGATGTTCAACACCTTGCCCTCACGGAGCTCGCGCGGCCCGGCGACTACAAGGTAACGACCAGCAGGCATATGGGATCGCCCCTCGGCGACAGCCCCAGTCTTCCACCCGACCTGCACCCAAGAGGCATGCACCAGGAGAAAAGGCGGCGCCGCGCGGCGCTCGTCGCCGGTCGGGCCACATGAGACGCCGCGGATCGCCGATCATGCCTCTGTGCCCGGATTGGTTCGCCCGATACCGGCGGCGACAGCGTTGAGCGAATGATTTCCATCTTTCGATGATGTTGGTACTGTGCTGCGGTGTCTCCCCCTCGCACCGTCAGCACGCCACCGGGCGACCGCTCCCTGACCGTCGAATCCACGCGTTCCACCTCCCGAAGGGTGCAGCTCGCGCGCTTCGGCGAACCCGGTCTCGCGTGGCTGATGCTGCTGCCTTCAGTGGTGATCTTCGCCCTGTTCGTGTTCTGGCCGCTCGGGCGGACCCTCTATCTGTCCGTGCACGGAAACGACATCTTCGGCGCCCCGTCCGAGTACGTCGCCGGGGAGCACTACCGGGAGATGCTGTCCGGGGAGTTCGGCAAGGTGCTGGCCACGACGGCGCTGTTCACGCTGTTCTCCGTGGTGCCGGCCGTCCTGGGCGCGCTCTTCGTGGTGCTCCTGCTGGAGGCGCGCATACGCGGCGTACGGGTGCTGCGGACCGCGTTCGCGCTGCCGTTCGCGTTCTCGGTGGCGACCGCATCGGTTGTCTTCGCCGTCATCTACAACCCGGCGATCGGAGTGGCGAACGGCCTGCTCGGATACCTCGGGATCGACCGGGTCAACTGGCTCACCGACCCGTCGATCGCGCTGCCCGCCGTCTGCGTCGCCACGGTGTGGATGAACTTCGGCTACAACGTCCTCGTGCTCTCCGCCGGAGTATCGGCCATCTCACCCGAGGTGGTCGAGGCGGCGCGGCTGGACGGCGCGACCGGCTGGCGGCTGGCGTCGCGGATAACCGTGCCGCTGCTCTCCCCGCAACTGTTCTTCCTCGTCGTGGTGTCCACGATCCACGCGTTGCAGAGCTTCGGGCAGATCCACATCCTGACCAAGGGCGGACCGGACCAGGCCACGACGACGTTGGTCTACTCGATCTACGAGAAGGCGTTCGCCTTCGGTTCCTCCGACTTCGGCGCGGCCAGCGCGCAAGCCGTCGTGCTGCTGGTCATCATGCTCGGCTGCACGGCCGTCCAATTCGGCGTCCTCGAACGGCGGGTCCACTACCGATGAAGAAGATCAGCCTCGGGCAGGCCGCCGTCTACGTCGTACTCGGCCTGGCGGCGATCCCCGTTCTGTTCCCGGTCTACTACGGCTTCGTCGGCGCCGTCATGGGCCCCGGCGACCTGGCGACCTACCCGCCCGCGCTGGTGCCGCAGGAACTGCACTGGCAGAACATCAGGGACGTGTTCCGCTCGGTGCCGCTCGGCCGCTTCTACGTGAACTCCGCCGTCCAGGCCGGGATCATCACGGTGGCACAGGTCGTCACCAGCATCTTCGCCGCGTACGCCTTCGCGTTTCTTCGCCTGCCCGCGAAGGCGGCGACCTTCGGCCTGTTCCTCGCCACCCTCATGGTGCCGTGGGAAGCGATCATCATTCCCAACTACCTGGCCATCTCCGGCTGGGGCCTGACGCGGGGTGGGCTGACGTACCTCGGCCTGGTGCTGCCCTTCCTCGCCTCGGCGTTCGGCACGTTCCTGCTCCGTCAGGCGTTCCTGCAGTTCCCGAGCGAGTTGCGGGACGCCGCAGTGATTGACGGGTGCGGTCACTGGCGCCTGTTGTGGCGGGTCATCGTGCCCCTGTCCAAGCCCTCGATCGCGGCGGTCGGGGTCTACGTCTTCCTCTCGGCGTGGAACCAGTACTTCTGGCCGCTGATCCTGATCCGAGACACCGAATTCCAGACGCTTCAGATCGGCATCTCCCAGCTCAACGATGCCGAGGCGGCGCAGCCGGGTCTCGTCCTCGCCGGCGTCGCGCTCTCCCTGCTCCCCACGCTGGCCGTCGTGATTCTCGGTCAGCGCCACATCGTCCGCGGGCTGACCGCCGGCGCGCTGCGTTGAACCTTCGAGAAGGAGAGAACCGATGAGAAGACCTCGGCTCCGCCGGACCACGGCGGCGCTCGTCACCCTCGTGGCCGCCGCCGCGCTCACGGCCTGCGGCGACTCCGGATCCGGCACCGACAGCGGCAGTGACGCGCTCGACGCCCCCGGTGCCGAGGTGCTGGAGAAGGCCACGGACAAGACCACGATCGAGTTCTGGCATGCGATGAAGGGGGCCAACGCCACCGCCGTCGACCAACTCGTCGCCGACTTCAACGCGCAGAGTGGTGGCAAGGTCGAGGTCAAGGCGGTCTTCCAGGGAAGCTACGACGAGACGATCGCGAAGTACAAGGCCTCGGTCCAGCAGAAGAGCACGCCGGCCCTGGTCCAGATCTACGACATCGGCAGCCGCTTCATGGTCGACTCCAAGCAGGTCGTGCCGATGCACAAGTTCATCGAGAAGGACGGCTTCAACGCGGGCGACATCGAGCCGAACATCGCCAGCTACTACTCCGTCGACGGCAAGATGTGGTCGATGCCGTTCAACTCCTCGACGCCCCTGCTCTACCTCAACAAGGAGGCGTTCGAGCGGGTCGGTCTCGACCCGACGAAGCCACCGAGCAACCTCACCGAGATCGGCGACCTGGCGAAGAAGCTGACGGTCAAGGACTCCAGCGGCAAGACGGTCCAGTACGGCTTCGGCGCCGCAATCTACGGGTGGCTGCTGGAGCAGTTGCTCGCCACCGACGGCAAGGAGTACTGCGACAACGGCAACGGGCGTACGGGCCTGGCCTCGAAGGTGCAGTTCGACCAGGAGACGGCCGTGCGTGTCGCGCAGTGGTGGACGGAGCTGGTGAAGGGCGGCTACGCGACGAACACCGGCCGCAAGACCGACGACGCCCAGGCGGCGTTCAAGGCGGGCACGGTCGCCATGCACCTGGAGTCCACCAGCGTGTTGCGCGGCTACGTCGACGCCGCGAAGGGCAAGTTCACCGTCCTGACGGCCCCGTACCCGAAGGTGAGCAGCTCGTCCACGGGCGGGCCGATCATCGGTGGCGCCTCCCTGTGGATCAACGGCGTCGGTCACGGCGCGAAGGAGAAGCGTGCCGCGTGGGAGTTCGTGAAGTTCGCCTCCACCCCGGTCCAGCAGGCCAAGTGGCACACCAGCACCGGGTACGTGCCGATCAACGCCAAGGCGCTCGACGAGCAGATCGACAAGGACTGGATGGCGAAGTTCCCGCAGTTCCGCACCGCGGTCGACCAGCTGCACGCGCTGCCGCCGTCGGTCGCGTCGGCCGGGTGTCTGCTGGGCGTGATGCCGCAGGCCCGCAAGGCGTCCGAGGACGGCCTGGAGGCGGCGATCGTCGGTAGCAAGCCGGCCGACCAGGCCATGAAGGACGCCGCGACGAGCGTGCAGGGCGCCATCGACAGTTACAACAAGTCGGTCAGCTGATCCTCGCGTCACCGCCGGGCCGTCCAGTCACGGAAAGGGCCAGCTCCCTCGGAGCTGGCCCTTTCCGTGCCGGTCGCCTACGCGGCGGGGGCGCTGGTGCCTCGCCGCGTCCGGGTCACGCCGGGGGCCGGCACCCGGCTGCGTTACCGCCCACGGCGCTCGGACGCACGGGGAGTCGCCTCGACCAGACGCCGCGTGATCCACAGTGGTGAGGTGACGGCGTTGCCCATGACGACGGCGTGGGCCCCGGCCTCGAAGGCCTGCCGGACCTGCTGCGCCGTGCGGTAGCGCCCCTCCGCTATCACCGGCACCTCCAGCCGCTCGGCGAGCTGGGCGACGAGTCGGAGGTCGGGGCCCTCCGTCGGCGGGCTGGTCGGCGTGTAGCCGGAGAGCGTCGTGGCCACCGCGTCGGCACCGGCGTCGACCGCGGCCAGGCCCTCGGCCAGGGTGGAGATGTCGGCCAGCACGAGGGCGGCGGTGCGCGAGTGCACCGCGCGTACCGCGTCGGCGAAGCTTCCCGCGTCCGGGCGGGGCCGGTCGGTGGCGTCGACGGCCACGACGTGCGCCCCGGCCGTGGCGGCCCGCACCGCGTGTGCCGGGGTCGGGGTGATCATCACTCCGGTGGTGCCGTGTTTGACCAGGCCGATCACGGGCACGTCGACGGCGGCGCGGATCGCCGCGATGTCGTCCGGTCCGTTGGCGCGGATCGCCGCCGCACCGCCCGCCGCGGCCGAGGCGGCCACCCGGGCCTGCACGTAGGCGTCCCGCATCGGGTCGTCGGGCTCGTCGGGCAGCGGCTGGCAGGACACCACCAGACCACCCCGCATGACGTCGAAGACCGTCACCTGTCCTCCATCGCCATTCGGGCTGCCCCGATCGCCACGGCGTTGTCACCGAGTGCCGACGGCAGCAGCGGTACGTGGGACCAGGCCGGTAGCAGTTCCGCCTGGTAGGCGCGGGTCGCCGCGGACAGCACCGCCGGCGCCGCGCCGCCGGCCAGGACGACCGCCGCCGGGTCGAGCAACGCGACGAGTCCGGCCAGGGCCGCGCCCAGCGTCCCGCCGGCGTGATCCAGCACCCGCTGGGCGGCGGCTTCGCCGGCTGCGGCCCGGGCGGCGACCTCCCGCCCGCTCACCTGCTCACCGGCGGCCAGGGCGTAGGCGGCGGCGATCCCGCTGCCGGACGCCACGGCCTCCAGGTGCCCCCGGCGCCCGCAGCCGCAGCGCAGCTGCTCCGCGCCGGGTACCGGCAGGTGGGCGACCTCGCCTCCCGCCCCCTGGGCGCCGCGTTCGAGGCTGCCGCGCCGGATCAGAGCCCCGCCGAGGCCGGTCCCGACGGCGAGCAGGAGCAGGTGCTCCCGGCCGCGCCCCGCGCCCGTCCACGCTTCCGCGAGCGCGGCGGCGTTCACGTCGTTGTCGACGTGCACCCGGCGGCCCAGTCGGGCGCCCAACTCGTCGGCGATCCTGGTGCCGGCCCAGCCGGGCAGGCTGTCCGTGGCGTACCGGACGGTGCCGGTGGCCGGATCCAGTGTGCCGGCGGCACCCACCCCGACGCCCGCGACCCGGCCGCCGTCCAGGAGCCGGCCGGCCAGTTCGGCGGCCGTGTCGAGCACCATCGCCGGCCCGTGCCGGGCGGGTGTGGGGGCCTGGACCCGGGCGGCCACCTGCCCGTCGGGGGTGAGTAGCAGGGCGATCGTCTTCGTGCCCCCGATGTCGATGCCGAGATACGCGACGTCCGCGTTTCCCCTGGCGAAGCTGTCGATCATGGTTCCGTTTCTCGGGGTGACCGGTGTTTGCCGTGTCGGTCCTGGTTGAGCTACTCGCATGGCCTGGTTTCGGCCTGGACCGCAAGTTACGCTACGACGAATTTGGAGCGTGTACCGGGATCGGGTGCTCGCCGCCCGCCCGCTGCGATCCGTCCGCGTCCGGCGGGGCCTCGCGGCACCGCCCCCGCTGGTCGAGGCGCTCGGTCCGGGGCGGCTCCGGGTAAGTTACGGCCCCGGCCGCAACGTTTCACGCCGCGCTCATCGATCAGTGAAGGAGACCGATGAAACGGACAGGACTGCGGTCCGCCGCCCTGCTCACCGCCGGCGGGCTGCTCGCCGGCTTGCTCGTCGTCACCACGGGCGGCGCGGTGAACGCCGCCCCGCCGCCGGCTCCCGCCCCGATCGTCGGCGCGGAACAGGACCTGGGCCACGCCATCAACTCGCGGGTGCTCTCGCAGTACCAGGCGCAGGGCGTCGACCAGCAGGGGCGCCCACAGGCCTACTGGGTGACCGCCGGCAACAGCGAGGTCACGGCGATGTTCCAGGTCACGGACATCCGGTCGGGGAAGGTGGTCTTCGGCCAGCGGCTGCCCTCCGGCACCGGTAGCTGGGCGGTCACCTTCGCCAGGCCGCAAGGCGCCGTCTACTTCGGCATGACCAACGGCGCCGTCTACACCTGGTCCCCCGGGGACACCTCGGTCACGTCCCTGGGCGTGCCGTACCCGGACGAGCAGATCTGGCGGATGGCCGCGGCGCCGGACGGTGTCGTCTACGGCGGGACGTACCCCAGCGGGAAGCTCTTCTCCTACGACCCCGCCACCAAGCGGTTCACCGATCACGGTCAGATCGTCCCCGGGGAGACCTACGGCCAGGCGCTCGCGATCGACGACCGGTACGTCTACTTCGGCACCAAGCCGAACGCGAAGCTGGCCCGCTTCGACCGCGCCACCGGCGAGGTGCGGCCGATCACGCTGCCCGCGCAGTACGCGGACGAGGAGGCCGTCTACGACCTCACCCTCGCCGGGGGGTACCTGTTCATCCGGCTCGACCATTCCAGTGACCTGCTCGTCTACCGCCTCAGCGACGGGGTCGTCGTGAAGATCGTCCCCGCGATCTCCGGTCGGATGGTCTCCGAGACCGACCCCACGGGCCGGTACGTCTACTTCCGCATGGTGGCCGACGGCATCGTCCGGTACGACCTCCAGACCCACACCTACACGCCGGTCGGATGGAAGCCGAACGCGCTGCCGGGCAGTTGGGAATGGGTCGACCTGGCCGACCCGGCGTGGCCCGGACCGACCCTGTCGATGACGTACTACTACGGCCGCGTCTACCTCTGGAACCCGCAGACCCGGCTGACCCGGTACATCGGCGAGCAGGACCTGGAGGGCGCCCCCAACCCGATCCAGGCGATGGGGGCCGGGCCGGACGGATCGATCTACATCGGTGGGTTCCTGTCCCCACCCGGGATGGCGCGCTTCGACCCGGCCGACGACTCCATGACCCTGCTGTCCGGCGCCGGGCAGGTGGAGGGTTTCGGAATCCGCGGCGACGACCTGCTCTACGGTCGCTACCCGGACGGCAACCTGCTCTCCTACGACACCACCAGGCCATGGGCGTACGGATCCAACCCGGCTCCCAGGGCAGTCCTCGGCGACGAGCAGCAGCGGGCGCAGGCCTTCGTCGACCTGGGTGAGACGGTCGCCGTCGGCAGCATCCCCCGTGCGGGTCGTCTCGGCGGCGCCCTGAGCTTCTGGACGCCGTCGACCGGCGCCGTGCAGACCTACCGGGACGTCGTGCCGCAGCAGAGCGTGGTCAGCCTGGTCGAGCACGACGGACTGCTCTACGGGGGCACCTCCGTCAACGGCGGGTACGGCATCGAGCCGACCGCCACCGAGGCCGAACTGTTCGTGTTCGATCCGCAGACCCGGCAGGTGGTCGAGCGCGTGGTTCCCGCGCCCGGCGGCTCGGCCGTGAACGCGCTGGTCGTCGATCCGGCCGGCACCATCTGGGGCCTGTCCGACGGCACGTTGTTCACCTTCGATCCGACGACCCGCACGGTCACCAGGTCGGAACGGCTCTTCCCGAACGAGACGACGATGTACGGCCACGAGCGGGGTCTCGTCCTCGCCGGCGACGGCTTCTTCTACGCGTCGGTGTCCGACAGCCTCTGGCGGATCGACCCGGCGACGTGGAACGCCGTCGAGCTGGCCGCCGGCCGGGTGGCCTTCCTCGCCAAGGGCGGCGACGGCAACCTCTACTACGGCCGGGTGTCCCGCCTGTACCGGTGGAACTTCGCGCTCCCCGCGGTGTGCAGCCGCGTCGTCAGTGGCAGGTACGCGGGGCCGCTCGACGTCACCACGGGGACCACCTGCCTGCGGGACGCCACGGTGTCCGGGCAGGTTTCGGTGGGCAACGGGGCGACGCTGGTGGTCCGGGACAGCACCGTCGAGGGACCGGTCGTGGCCCAGCGGGCCGCCGGCGTGACCGTACGGGACAGCTCGGTGGTCGGGCCGCTCTCCGCCACTGGCACCACCGGTGACCTCAGGCTGGTCGACTCGTCGGTGGCGGGGCCGGTGACCGTGGTCGACGGACGCGGGCCTTCGGTTCTGGCGGGCAACGTCATCGAGGGTCCCCTGCGGTGCACCGGCAACGATCCGGCGCCGCAGGACGACGGTCAGCCGAACGAGGTGACCGGCCCCGTGCAGGGGCAGTGCGCCCAGCTCTGACCTCGCGTGGCCCGCGGCCGGCGCGCCGGATGCCATCCGGAGCGCCGGCCGCGGCGTACGGGCGGAGGGGATCGACGCGCAGAATCCGGCCGGTCCACGCGAGCCGGGGCATCGTGACGGCGGCGGACGGACGGGTGGTCGTCCGGCTGCCCGGCGGACCCGACGGCGAGCCGGTCCGCATCGGCGTGGGCTGACGGCGGCGCTCGGCGGCAGCCGCCACGACGTCACCGAACGGACTGCCGGGACGGGCTGGAGGCTCGGGAGGCGCGTCTCCTCCCCAGGTAGGAGACGCGCTCCGACCGTCGGCCGCAACCCGGGCTCGAGGTCGGGCGAAGTCAGCCAGGCCGCGCACCAGCATCTGCAGGTATGACAACCACACTTCGTCGGGCCGCACAGTGGAACCGCCCACTGATGACCTTCGTCTGGGCGATGGGCGTCCTCGCCGTCGTCTCCGCGGTCGGCATCGTTGCCGACTCGCGGGTCCTCACCGGCGTGCCGATCTGGCTCAAGCCGTTCAAGTTCTCGGTGTCCTTCGTGCTCTACGGCACCACCCTGGCCTGGATGCTCTCCCTGCTGCCGCGTCGCAGCCGGATCGCGGAGTGGGCGGCCACCACCGTCGTCGCCGTGGGCGTGGTGGAGATGGCGATCATCGTCGGGCAGGTGCTGCGCGGCACGACCAGCCACTTCAACGAGACCAGTCCGCTGAACGCCGCCCTGTGGCAGCTGATGGGTGCGACGATCATGGTGCTGTTCGCCGCCCACGTCGTCATCGGCATCGTGGTGCTCCGGCAGCCGATCGCGAACCGGGCCGGCAGGACCGCGATCGGGTGGGCACTCGGCCTTACGCTGCTCGGCATGCTGGTGGCGATACCGATGGCGATGCCCGAACAGGCCCAGAGCATCGAGGGGGTCGCCGGGGCGCACAGCGTGGGCGTGCCGGACGGCGGGCCGGGGCTGCCGCTGGTCGGGTGGAGCACCACCGGTGGGGACCTGCGGATCGGGCACTTCGTGGGGCTGCACGCGTTGCAGGCGCTGCCGATCCTGGCCATCCTGCTGACCCGGTTCGCCGGCGGGCGACTCGACGAGCGCACCCGGGCACGGCTGCTGGTCGTCGCCGGCGGCGCGTACGGCGTACTCACGCTCCTGCTCACCTGGCAGGCGCTGCGCGGGCAGCCGCTGCTGCGGCCGGACGCGCTCACCCTGACCGCCGCGGCGGCCCTGGTGGTGGCCACCGCCGCGGCCAGCGCCGGCGTGGTGGCGGCCCGTCGGCGCCGACCGGAGCTGGTGCTGGCCGCATGACCGGGACGCTGTTCACCCTGACGTTCGCGGTGGCCGCGCCGTTCTGGGCGCTGATGATCCTGCTGCCGCACTGGTCCGTGACCGGCCGGGTCATCAGGTCGCCGCTGATCGTGGCGCCGGTCCTGGCGATCTACGCGATCCTGGTGATCCCGGCGCTCGCCGAGGTGCTGCCGGCCGTCGCGTCCCCGACCCTGACCGGCATACGCGACCTGCTGGGCACCGACGACGGCGCGGCGGCCGCCTGGGCGCACATGATCGCGTTCGACCTGTTCGTCGGCCGGTGGGCATGGCTCGACAGCCGGGAACGCGCCGTCCCGTCGCTGGTCATGGCGCCGGTGCTGGTGCTGACGATCCTGCTCGGGCCGCTCGGCCTGGCCGCCTACCTGGGCGTCCGGGCCAGGTGGACGAGCAAGGTACCCGCCCCGAGCCGCAGCGCCTAGGCTGACGCCGTGAGGTGGGTGGGGCGGCTGTTCGACGCGCGCGACACGCTCGTGCGGATGCTGCTACTCGACCTGAGCGGCGTCGGCTACCTGGTCCTCGGCAACCCGGCCAGCGGCAACACGCCGCCCGCCATGCAGTGGGTTCTGGCCGTGGCCGCGTTCGCCGTCGCGCCGGTGCTGCACCGCCGGCCCCTGGCGAACCTGGTGGTGCAGACGGCGCTGCTGGCGGTGGCGATCGGCCTGATCGACGACATCGCGATCAACCAGGTGGGCGCCAGTTGGGCGTTGCTCGAGCTGACCATGCGGGCGCGCCGACCACGGACCATCTGGCTGGCCGCCGGGCTGCTGGCCGTGGTCGACCTGACCGACTCGATCGGCGACCCGTTCCTGCGGGTCCTCTCCGGCGTCTTCGGGCTGCTGGTGGAGGTCGGCGTCCCGCTGCTGCTCGGCCTGGTCATCCGGACCACCCGGGAACTCGCCCGGCAGGCGCAGGAGCGGGCGGCGGAGGAGCAGCGCCGGCGCGAGTCGGAGAGCCGCGCCGCGCGCGCCGACGAACGCAGCGCCATCGCCCGGGAACTGCACGACGTGGTCGCGCACCACGTCGCGTCGATGGTGCTGCGGGTCGGCGTCGCGCGGCACGTGCTGACCGACCTGGACCCACGGGTGCACGAGGTGTTCGACGACGTGCACGGCACGGGAAGCGCGGCCCTGGCCGACCTGCGCCGGCTGGTCGCGGTCCTGCGCGACCCCGAGGGCGTACGCGGCGACGCGGCCCTGACCGCGATCGAGCCGTCGGCGCTTCCGGCCGCCCTCGGCGCGTCCGTCGACCGGGCCCGCCAGGCCGGCGTCACCGTGGAGGCCGACATCGACCCGGCGATCGGTTCGCTCGACGCGGTCCGGGGTCTGGCGGTGTTGCGCCTGACCCAGGAGGCGCTGACGAACGTGGCCAAGCACGCCGGCACGTCCGCGCTGGCCCGGCTGTCGGTCAGCGTGGTCGACGGGGCCGTCCACTGGGAGGTGTCGGACGACGGTGGCGGGTGGGTGCCGGCGTCGGTGCCGTCCATCGGGGGCCACGGCATCACCGGCATGCGCGAACGCGTCGAGGTCCTCGGCGGGCAGTTGGAGGCCGGGCCGACGGGCGCGGGTTGGCGGGTGCGTACCGTCCTCCCGGCCGCCGCGCCGGCGCCCGATCCCCGCTCCCCCGCCGCCACGCCGGCCTCGTCGGTGCCGCACGAACGCGAGGACCCGGTGGGGCCGCGCACGGCGGAGCCGGCATGATCCGCGTCCTGCTGGTCGACGACCAGCACCTCATCCGCGCGGGCCTGCGCATGCTCTGCGACGCCCAGACCGACATCGAGGTCGTCGGCGAGGCCGACAACGGCCGCGACGCGATCCTCCTCGCCGCGCGGCTCATCCCCGACGTCGTCGTCATGGACCTGCGCATGCCCGGCGTCGACGGGATCACCGCGACCAGCCGCATCCTCGCCGACCGCCCCGCCACCCGCGTCGTGGTACTGACCACGTTCGGCGACGACGACCACCTCTACCCGGCCCTGACCGCTGGCGCCTGCGGATTCCTGCTCAAGGACGCGCCCCCCGCCGACCTGCTGGACGGCGTCCGCCGGGCCGCCGCCGGTGACAGCCCGTTCAGCCAGGAGGTGCTGCGACGCCTCGTGCAACGCGCGGTGCACGCCCGCGCCGAGACACGTCGGCCGGTCGAAGGGCTGACCGCCCGGGAGCAGGACGTGCTGAACCTGGTCGCCGAAGGCTTCTCCAACACGGAGATCGCCGAACGGCTCCACATCGGCGTCACCACGGTCAAGACCCACATCACCAGCCTGATGACCAAGACCGGCAGCCCCAACCGGGTACGCCTGGCCCTGTTCGCCCGCGACGCCTGAGTCCGGGTCACCCGGGCGGCCGCCCTGCCGCTCGCCCACGGGGCCGGCCCGCCTGAGCGACATGCGACGCCGTGCGGTCCGAGGGCCCACCACGGCGTGGACGACCTCATTCCCTGGTCACGACCTGAAGCGACCTCACCAGCCAGTGCGTCAGATGGTGACGACCACTTTCGCCCGCGCGTGTTCACCTTCGAGGTACCGGACGGCTTGGGGCACCTCGTGGAGCGGGTAGGTCCGGTCGATGACCGGGGTGAGGCGGCCGGTCTCGGCGTGGGCGCGGAGCGTGTCGAGGTGTTGCCGGCTGGGTGCCGTGGTGAGTGTGACGATGCGGTGTCGAACGAAGGGTGCCACCAGCCGCCCGCGCGCGAGGAGCCAGATCGGTCCGATGAGGCTGCCGCCCCGGTACACGCCGCCGCCGGAGAGCACCAGCGTCCCGGTCGGGGTCAGCGCCCGCCGGAGCGCGGTGAGTGAGCGGTTGCCGACCAGGTCGAACACGACGTCGTGGCGGCGGGCGTCGCGGGTGAAGTCGTCGCGGGTGTAGTCGACGACGTGTTCGGCACCGAGGGAGCGGACCAGGTCGATGTTGCGGGTGCTGCACACCGCGGTCACGGTCGCGCCGAGCGCCCTGGCCAGTTGGACGGCCAGGGTGCCGACGCCGCCGGAGGCGCCGTTGATGAGGACGCGGTGGCCGGGCTCGACCCGCCCGACGTCGCACAGTCCCATGAGCGCGGTGGTACCGGCCAGCGGCAGGGCGGCTGCCTGCTGCGGCGTCAGGTTCGCCGGCTTCGGCGCGACCAGGGTCTCGGGCACGGATACGTACTCGGCGAACGCGCCGTTGGCGTCGCCGAGGTCGCCGAAGACGGCGTCACCCGGGCGCACCTGCCGAACGTCGGTGCCAACGGCCTCGACCCGGCCGGCGAAGTCGCGGCCACGGATGCGCGCCCGGGGCCTCGACCGGCCCATGGCCAACCGCGCCATCCGTGGATCGCCACGCATGGCGTGCCAGTCGTACGCGTTGAGCGCGGCGGCCTCGACGCGCACGAGCACCTCGTCGGCGGCGGGCACCGGCGCGTCGACGTCCGCGAGCGTGAGCGTCTCCGGCGGGCCGTATCGGTCCTGGACGATCGCCTTCATCTTCCCTCCCCTCAAGGTGTACGGCGTACACCCAATGGAAGCAGCGTAGGTGTACGCCGTACACCCGTCAAGGCGGTTATGGTTTCCACCGTCGCCGGAAGACGAGGACCGAGATGGCTGAGCAGGCTGACACGCTGCGCCGGACGCCGCTGAGCAGGACCCGGGTCCTGCGCGCCGCCGTCGCGCTCGCCGACGAGGCCGGGATCGAGTCCCTCAGCATGCGCAACCTCGCCCAGGATCTGGGCGTCGTGCCGATGGCCCTCTACAAGCACGTGGCCAACAAGGACGAACTGCTCGACGGCATGATCGACATGGTCGTCGGCGAGATCGACCCGCCGGTGCCCGACGCCGACTGGAAGCACGTGGTCCGCGGGCGCATCCTCTCGGCGCGGCAGGTGCTGCGGCGCCACCCCTGGGCGCCGCTCGCGATCGAGTCGCGGAACATGGCGACGCCGGCCATCCTCGCCTACCTCGACTCGGTGGTCGGGACGTTGCGGGCCGGCGGGTTCACCGCCGACCTCGCCCACCACGTGATGCACGCGATGGGCAGCCGGATCCTGGGCTTCAGCCAGGAGCTGTTCGACGCCTCCCGGCGCGCCGGCCGGTCCGGCATCGCCGACCCGGACCCGCCGGCGGCCCTACCACCGGAGGTCGCGGCCCGATTCCCGCACCTGGCCGAAATCGCCGGGGCGGCATCCCACGACGACGCGTCGGTCGTGGGGCAGGGCTGCGACGACCAGTTCGAGTTCGAGTTCGCGCTGGACCTGCTGCTGGACGGTATCGAACGGCTGCACCAGCAGGGCTGGACGTCGTCGCGCCGACCCCGGTGAGACGGTCAGCGGTTCCGGCTCGGCTGGCAGGGCCAGCAATTCACGCATGGTTCCCGACTTGTTGGGCGTGGGCGTGACCCGCCATCGATAGCGTGCTCGCGACCTGACGTGAGAGGGAGATGGCATCCATGACAGAGCACATCGATCCGGGCCTGGCCCGTCGCGGCCTTCTCAAGCGTAGCCTCGTGACGGCAGCCGCACTCGCCGCGCTCGGCCCCCTGGAAGCTCTCGGTGCGCGTACCGCCGGCGCGGCACCGATGAGCAAGCGCCCGTCCAGCCCCGACTACGGTCCGCTCTACCCGACCAGGGACCACACCACGGGGCTGGAGCTGCTGGCCCTGCCCAAGGGCTTCGAGTACATCAGCTACGGCTGGACCGGCGACCTGATGTCGGACGGCGTGGCAACCCCGGGTGCGCACGACGGGATGGCCGCGTTCCGCCGCCCGGACGGCAAGATCGCGCTGGTCCGCAACCACGAGCGTGGCAGCTACACCGGTGCGTTCACCACACCGGCGTACAACCCGGCTGCTGGTGGCGGCACGTCCAACCTGGTGTTCGACCCGGACAAGGGCCAGTTCCTCGAGTCCTGGGGCAGCCTGTCCGGCACGATCCGCAACTGCGCTGGCGGGCCGACACCCTGGGGCACCTGGCTGACCTGCGAGGAGACCACCGAGATCGCCCCGGACGGCACTCGCCACGGGTACGTCTTCGAGGTCCCCTACGACCGCAAGGGTGACCCCCGTCCCCTCAAGGCGATGGGGCGGTTCAGCCACGAGGCGGTCGCGGTCGACCCGAGGACCGGGATCGTCTACCTGACCGAGGACGCCACCCCGTCCGGCTTCTACCGCTACCTGCCCAACAAGGCGGGCGAGTTGTCCGCCGGCGGCGAGCTGCAGATGCTCGTCGTGCAGACCCCGGACGGATCGTCGTACTCGACCTACGCCGACGGCACCGGCGTGGAGTACCGGACCTCCTGGGTCACGGTGCCCAACCCCGACTACGCCCCGGGCGAGACCCGCCCCGCGGTGCAGGGCGCCGCACTCGGCGCCGCCGTGTTCAAGCGGCTCGAGGGCGCCTGGTACGGCAACGACCGTGTCTACATCGTGTCCACCAGCGGCGGGCCGAAGGGCCAGGGCCAGGTCTTCGAGTACGACCCGCAGGCCGAGACGATGCGAGTGCTCTTCGCGTCGCCGGATGCCAGCGTGCTGAACAACCCCGACAACATCTGCGTCAGCCCGCGCGGTGGCATCGTGCTCTGCGAGGACGGCAGCGAGGGCGAATACCTGCACGGCCTGACCACCGACGGCGAGATCTTCCCGTTCGCGCTGAACCAGGTCGTGATCCCGGCTGGCGGGATCCCCGGCAAGTCGGTCGCCCCCGGCGACTACGCCGGTTCCGAGTGGGCCGGGTCGACCTTCGATCCGAAGAACGGCAACTGGATGTTCGTCAACGCGCAGAGCCCCGGCATCACGTTCGCCATCACGGGCCCCTGGCGCAACGGTTCGCTCTGACGCGCTGACCGCGCCGCAAAGGCGGGTAGCCGCACGGGGGTTGTCCGGGAATCCCGGACAACCCCCGTCCCTTCCCCGCTACCCGAGCGGCTGCGCACCACGGGCATCGCGCTCATCCAGGCCGGCCGGGCCCCTGGCAGTCACGGATCGCCCGAGCCCGGAACCGCGGCCCCACCTTCCGGTGATCGATGTTCGGCAGCGGGCGGCGTCACTTTTTGTGACCCTGAACGGCGTGGGCACAGCACCCGGACATGAGACCGTTGAGCTGCGCGTGCACGGGGTGTCCGGCGCGTCGGCGGAGAAGATTCTCGACCACCCGATCGTGGTGCGCGTCGCCGGGGATCGGCACGCGGGGTTCTATCGGCCCCGGCCGGGAGTCGGCGCGGCCGGGGGCGCCACCGCCGGCGTTGCCGTCGAGGCGTACCGCTGGGGCGCACTGACGGCCGGCGCCGCGGTGCGCACGGCGTCCATGCTGCTGCTGTTGCCGTTCATGCTGGGCAACCTCGCGATCTGGCTGCGCCCGACGCCAACCGACCGGTTCGGTCTGCTCGGCGCGCTGTGCCGACTGCTCGCCGGCACCCTCACCGCCGCCTTCACGCTCTCGATCATCGGCGTCACGCTGAACCTCGTCGGCTGGCAGTGCGTGCCATACGTCGAGTGCCGGACCGGCCGGCCCTACCTGTCCTGGCTCGCCACGCTGCCGATGGGCCCGCGCCTGGCCGTGCTGTCGCTCATCCCACTGCTCGCACTCCGCCTGGTCTGGGCGATCGGCGCGCGCTCCGCCCGGGCGTTCGAGGGCTTCGGCCCGACCTCGGCCGAGCCACAGGCCTCGGAGATGACCGAGAGCCTCACCACCCGCGGGTTCTGGGACGACGAGCGCGTCACCGCCTGGCTCCGCCAGATCCACGTCGGGATCAGCGCCGGCACGCTCGACGCCAGCCTGCTCGCCGCCCTGTCCGACGGCGGACGAAGTCGGCTGGGCATGCTGCTGTTCGCCGCCGCCGCAGCCCTGGTGGCGTTCTGCGCGGTGCTGCTCTGCCTGCCCGTGCCGGCCAGCCCCGCGCAGGCCCGTCGCTTCCTGCGCCCGCTGTGGGCAGCCACCGCCGGCGTGACCGTCCTGAGCCTCGGCTACGCCGCCCTCACCCGCGCGGCCCAGCCCGTGATCAGGCAGTTGCCGGGCTACGAGGGCAGCACCGGCGGCCTGGTCGCGGCACAGGGCATCCTGCTCGTGGCGATCGCCGTCGTCACGTTCGCACGCCAGTGGAAGCAGCCGACCGGGACCCGTCCGTTCCTGCGCGGACTCGGCACGCCCGTCGTGGCGGCGTTGTCGGTCAGCGTCGCCGCGGCCTTCACCGCCACCCTGGTCTTCCGGGTCGCCGACTACCTCGACCGCGGCTACATCCCCAATCCGATCCGGCCGAACCCACCCGTCCTCGGCCCCCTGGAGCCACCCGTCGCGTACTGGTGGGCCGCCCTCGCCGGACTCACCGCGCTGCTGATCATCACCGGGGTCACCACAGCCACGCTCGTGCTCAGTCGCCGCCGGCGGTGGACCCTGGCCGAGCGCGTCGTCGAACAGGACTACCCGCAGGTGCCCCTCGACGCGGCGCCCCGGCTACGCCTCGTGCGGGAGACCGTCGCCAAGTCGCACGTGACCGAGGAACTCGCCCCGATCCTCGTCACGTTCTTCGTGATCTCCTCGCTGGGCCTGGCCACCATCGCGCTGGACCTGATCGGGATCGGTCCCACTCAGCTAGCGGCAGAGCTCAGCGGCCAACGCGACGGAACGGGCCTGCTCGTCGCTCACGTCACCGACGTGGCGATCTGGGTCATCAGCCTGCTCGTGATCGGCCTCATGATCCTCGGCTTCCGCTCGTACCGGTCGGCCGAGACCCGACGCCTCGTGGCGGTCCTATGGGATCTGGGCACCTTCTGGCCCCGCACCGTCCACCCCTTCGCGCCCCCCTGCTACGCCGCCCGGGCAGTACCCGAACTGACCAAGCGGGTCTCCGCGCTCGCCGCGCAGGGCCCCGTGGTCATCTCCGGACACAGCCACGGTTCGGTCCTGGCCGCAGCCACCGTCCTGCAACTGCCGCCGACCGCCCTGCCCAGGGTCTCCCTGTTGACCCACGGCTCCCCGCTGCGCCGCATCTACGCCCGCCTCTACCCGGCCTACCTCGGCCAGCAGACGCTGTGCGAGCTGGGCGGGCGACTCGACTGGCGGTGGCGCAACCTCTGGCGGGACACCGACCCGATCGGTGGACCCATCTTCGAGCGCCGGGGCACAGAGCCACCGTGCGACACCCCGGCAGCCGAATCGGTGGACATGCGGCTCCGCGATCCCCACGCCGTGACCGTCGACCCGGCTGACACCGTGCCACCGCCCGTCGAGCGCCACTGGCCGTACCACACGCAACCGCAATACCAGGCGGCCGTACGCGACCTCGCCGATCGAGCGGCCAGCAGCAACCCCTCGCTACGGTCACCCCCTTGAACTGGCCCGGGTTCAGTCCGGCGCCAGCGAACGCCAGATCCGGTCGGGCAGCACGCGGGCAGCCTGCCCGAGGTCGATGCCCGGCACGCCGGCGAGCCACCGGCGCGCGGTCTCCGCCACCGGGCCGATCAGCAGCATCTCGATCAGGGGCTCCGGCAGGGTGGCGATCTCACCGGCCGCCATCCGTGGCCGCAGCCAGCCAGCGACGGCCGCCATGCGCGGCGCCTTGGCCGCCGTCACCTGTTCGGCGTGCGCGGCCAGGTAGCCGGCGTAGGCCGAGGCGTGGATGAAGCGCGCTGCGGCCGGGTTGTCCTCGGTGAAGCGCAGGTAGGCCGCCACGATGGCGCGGACGCCGGTGCGGGCGGTCCGGGCCCGGCTCAGCGCCGTGATCAACTCATCGAACAGCGCCGCCATGCACCGGCTGTACAGCGCCGCGGCCAGCCCGTCGAAGCTGCCGAAATGGTGGTAGAGACTGCCGAGGCTGACCCCGCTGGCGGCAGTCACGGCGTTGACCGTGAAGCCGGGCTGGCCGGCCGAATCGAACACGTCCAGCGCCGCGGCCAGCAGCCGCTCCGCAGTCGCCTCACCCCGCTGTTGCTTAGGCGACATGAGCCATCCCCTGATCCCACAGCCGTCGAGCCAGGACCGGATCGTCCGCCACGGGCGCGAGCGGTACCGGACGGTCACCGTCGAAGTAGCGGCCGGATCTCTCACCGGGCGCGAACGCCAGGCGCGTCACCGGCGCCGCGCCGGCCTCCGGAGCGTCCCACCGGCGCTTGATCGCCTTGAGCAGCAGGCCTTTCACCCCGCCGGGGTCCCCCAATCCGGTCCTGACCACGCCGGGATGCACTGCGTCGATGGTCACCCCGGCATTCTCCCAGTGCTTCGCGAACAACGGCACGGTGAGCAGGTTCGCAAGCTTCGTGTCGCAATACGTACGCATCCAGTGGAAGTCCTCGCCCCTGGGCGTCCGATCCGGGTCCACCCTGCCCTTGACGTAGAGGCCGGCGCTGACCTGGACCACCCTCACCAGCCGCTCCTCCAGCAGGTGGTTGAGCAGGAACGGCGCCAAGTGGTTCACCGCGAACGACTGCTCGTACCCGTCCTCGGTGCGTACCAGCCGGGTCGGCCAGACACCGGCGTTGTGCACCAGCACGTCGATTCGATCGCAGCGACTGTCGACTTCGACCGCGACCGCCCGAATGGACGACAACACCGAAAGGTCGCCCACCACCAGTTCCGCCGAGCCACCCGCGCCGCCCGGCGACGCCCCCAGCGCCGCCACCGCCTGCTCGCCCCGCGCCCGGCTCCTGGCCACCAGCACCACCCGGCAGCCCCGCCGCACCAAATCGGTGGCCACCGCGAACCCGATGCCGCGATTGGCTCCGGTCACGACCGCCGTCACCGTCTCCGCCATAGCCGCCAGACTAGCGCCAAACTAGAGCGATCTTCTAGAACAAGTTTCGGTAATGGAGCTTTACGAGCATAGAGGGACAGCCATATGCTCTCGAGGCGGCGGGTGATCGGGACAGGGAACCCGACTGCCGCCGGGGGTGCCGTCATCACCGGCCCGATCCCGACCGCCACCCCTGTCCACTGCACGCCGCCGAGGCCGAGCGGATCGGCCCGCTTGGGCGGACAGCGGGCGGCAACCACCGCCCAGACGACCGATCTGCCTCAGAAGGGAGCCGACATGGGGCTGATTCATGCGTGGCGTATGCAAAAGCTCGTCTCGGACGCCAGAACCGCCTTCAACCAGGGCGATGTCACGTTCAGCGCCGGTTTCGACATCGATACCCGCCGCAGAGTGTCGATGAAGCACATCCGCAAGGAGATCGACCTGATCATCAACGCCGTGGAGCCGATCGGCTGGCAGTGCGTCAGCGTTGAGCCGTTCTTTGCATCGGTCGAGATTGACTTCGTCCGTCAGCCGTGACCGCAAGTTGACGGAGTTTCGGATGCATCGTGGAACACCCTCCTTTCAGAGCCAGTAGGTGTCGTGGCGGAGGAAGAACTCGGCCTGTTCCTCCTCGCTCAGCGCCGCCAGCCCGGGCAGCCCCTCGAAGTAGCCCTCCCTGGGGGCGCCCGGCGCGAAGTGCAGCAACATCGACGCGGGCAAGCCGGACTCGTTGCGGAACGCGTGCACCCCGCCCTCCGGCACGTGGACGAAATCGCCCGGCTCGGTGTCGATCCAGCGGCTGCCGTCGTAGATCCGTACCGAGCCGGCGAGGATGTAGAACGACTCGGAGATGGAGCGGTGGAAGTGCGGGGCCGGGCCGCTCGGTGTCGGGCCCATGTCCCAGCGGTAGAGGCCGAACTGACCGCTCGTCGTGGCGCCGGTAGCCAGGTAGTGCGCCGAACCGCCGTTGGTGTAGCGGAGCTCTGGTGCGGCGTCGGCCATGCGGTACGTCGCGCTGGCCTCACCAGCAGCGCCGAGGTACCGCGGTGGAGGGTACGTCATGTGCTCTCCTTCAACCGGTGGGATCGGACGGGCGCTACCGCTTCTCCGCCGGCTGGTAGCGCAGAATCACGACGCCCGAGCTGAGCTCGGTCTGTCCGACGAGTCTCAGGTTCGCCGCACCGCCGTCGCGGAACAGCAGGTCTCCGTTCTCCACCCGCCCGTCACCCACGAAGACCGGGTGCAGCCAGAACCGCAGCTCGTCGAGCAGGTCGTTGTCGAGCAGGGTGCGGGCGAGCCGGCCGCACCCGTACATCAGGATGTCCTTGCCGGGCTGCCGCTTGAGCTCCGCGACCTCCTTGGCGACGTCACCGGCGATGACGGTGGAGTTGTGCCAGCCGAGGCGTTGCAGGGTCGTCGAGACGACATACTTCGGCAGGCTGTTCATCCGGTCGGCGAAGCCGGCCTCGTCGCGCGGCATGCTCGGCCAGGCCTGGGCGAACCCCTCGTACGTGGCGCGCCCCAGCAGCAGGGCGTCACTGCCGAACAGCTGCTCCAGGGCGTACCGCTGCCCCTCCTCGGTCATGTACGAAAGCATCCACAGGTGCGGGTTCGCGATGACCCCGTCGAGGGAGAGGTACGTCGAGGCGATCACCTTCCTCGTGGGCGCGGCGCTCGTGTCAGCCATTGTTCCGGTCCTTTCGCTCGTTCCGGCCGGGCCTCGGCACCGGCTCGCTGTTTCCGAGGACCAGCGTGCGCCCGGGCCGGCCGTCGGACATCCGTGGCGGCCACGGATTCGGGTACCGAAAGCCGGCACGGACGCCCCCCGGGGCCCGGGTGTGCGGGACAATGGCGCGTGTCCTCGACAGCAATCGACCGACCGTCCAAGCGCGAGGCGGAGGTACTCGCCCTGCTGAGGCTCCGCCTGTCGAACGCCGAGATCGCCGAGAGGCTGTTCATCTCGGTGCGCACGGTGGAGAGCCACGTGTCGTCGTTGCTACGCAAGTACGGCGTCGCCGACCGGTTCGACCTCGCGGCACTCGCCGAGCCGCCGGCGGGCGGCGCCGCGCCGCCCGGCCCGCTGGCCGGGCTGCCCGACCCGCGTACGGCGTTCGTCGGGCGCGGTCCCGAGCGGGACGCGATCCTCGCCGCCCTCCAACACAACCGGCTGGTGACCCTGGTGGGTCCGGGCGGGGTCGGCAAGACCCGGCTGGCGTGCGTGGTGGCCGCCGCGGCGGCGGCGCGGTCGTTCCCGCTCGGCACGGCGTTCGTCGATCTCGTACCGGTCCGGGACGACTTCGTGGCCCAGGCCGTGGCGACCGCGCTCGGGGTCACCGAACGGGCGCAGCAGCCGCTGCTGTCCGCGATCGCGGACCGCCTCGGCCAAGGCCGCACCCTGCTCGTGCTGGACAACTGCGAGCACCTGCTCGACCCGGTGGCCGGCTTCGTCGAGCGGATCCTCTCGGCCTGCCCGGACACGACCGTCCTGGCCACCAGTCGGGAGCGGCTCGCCGTACCCGGCGAACAGGTCGTCCCGGTGGCCCCACTGCCGCCGACGACCGACGCGGTGGCCCTCTTCCACGACCGGGCCCGGGCGGTCGACCCGGACTTCAGCGCGGACCCAGCGCTCGTCGCCGAACTCTGCGCCCGGCTCGACGGAATGCCGTTGGCGATCGAGTTGGCCGCCGCCCGCAGCGCGTCGCTGGGCGCGGCGGGCCTGCTGGCCGCCCTCGACGACGTGCTGCGCCTGCTGGCCGGTGGGCGCGGGGCCGACGGACGGCACCGCTCGCTGCGCGCGGTGATCGGCTGGAGCCACGACCTGCTGGACGACGAGGAACGTGCCCTGTTCCGGCGCCTGGCGGTGTTCGTCGGGAGCTTCGACCTGGCCGCCACGGTGGCGGTCAGCCAGACCGCCGAGCCCAGTGCGGTCGCCGACCTGCTCGGCCGGCTGGTGGAGAAGAGCCTCGTCGTCCACCAGCGGGGGGCGGTGAGCAGGTGGCGACTGCTGGAGATCGTCCGGGCTTTCGCCGCCGAGCGGCTCGCCGGGGCCGGCGAGGAGCCGGCGCTGCGCGAGCGGCACCTACGTTGGGCCGCGGCGACGGCGGCGGGCCTGGAGCGGCGGCTGGCCGACCGGCCGCGCGGGCACCCGCGAACGGGCGACCGGCCGGAGGCCCCGTCGGCGGGCCGGCCGGTCGGCGACTGGCGCGACGACTTCCACGCCGTCGCCGACGACCTCCGGGCCGCCCTGGCGAACTGCCCGCCGGGACCGAGCCCACTCGCCCACCAACTGGCCCGCGCACTCGGCCACCTCACGTACGCGCACCGGTTTCTGCTGGAAGCCGCCCGTCATTTCGAGCGCGCGGCCGCCCACGCTCCCTCCCCGGGCGCCGCCGCCCGAGACCTGCGCAGCGCGGCCGACTGCGTCGTGATCGTCACCAACTCCAGCCCACGGGCCTTCCGACAACTGCTGGCCGCGGCCGAACAGGCTGGCGCGGCCGGCGACGGCGACGCCCGGGCCGTCGCGCTGGCCCGGGCGGTGGAGCTGGCCAACCGGTTCAGCTCGGAGCCAGCCGCCGAGATACCCCAGCAGCGGCTACGCGACCTGCTCAACGAGGCGTCCGCCAATGGGGCGCCGCACCGGCCAGCGACGGCGGCCTGCCTCGCGCTGGCGACGGCATGGGCCGCCGGCGGGCAGTGGCGCGACCCGGATCCGGACCTCGCCGCGACGGCGGTCGCGGCCGCCCGGGCCGCCGGCGACCCTGTGCTGGTCAGCGCCGGCCTGGAGGCGGTGAGCGCAGCCGCCACCAAGGCCGGACGGCTACGCGAGGCGCATCGGGTGGCCGGCGAACGGATCGCCCTGCTGCCCACGCTGCCGCGCGACGACCCGTACGCCGGTCCGGAGATCGTCGACGCGCTGCACATGGCGGCGACCTACGCCATCGCGGCCGGAGACCTGCGGGCCGCGCTGGCCGCGGCCCGCCGCGTGCAGCAGGACGACCTGGTGAGCAACCACCCGTACGCCTCGCCGAGCAAGCTGATCCCGGCCCTCGCCCTCACCGGGCAGTTCGCGGCGGCGGTGCGACACGCCGGCGCGATGTGGGCCGGTTGGGAACGGGCGGGCAGCCCGCCCGCACCCTGGCTGGCGCCGGTCATCCTGGCCGCCGCGCTCGCGCACGGTCTGCTCGGCGACGGCGAGCGCTTCAGCCGGTGGCGGGGCCGCGCGCTCCAGGTCACCGGCCTCGCCGACGCCGAGCACCTGCCCAGCCTGGTCCCGTTCCTCGCCTTCGTGGACGCGCGCGTCGCCGTGCACACCGGTCGGCTGGGCGACGCGGCGGCGCTGACCGAGCGCGCCTTCGGCGACTACCCGCAGAGCAGGTACGAGCCGTACGCCCGGGCCGCCGCGGCCGAACTCGCCGTCGTCGCCGGACTGCCGGACGCGGCCGAACGCCTCGCCACGGCAGCGGCGGTGTGCGCGGAGAACGACTGGGCGGTGGCCTGCCTCACCCGCGCCGCCGGGCGGCTGCACCACGACGAGGACGTGCTGGCCGCCTCGGTCGAGGCCTGGGAGCGCAACGACGCCCGGTTCGAACGCGCCTGCACTCTGCTGTTGCTGCCCGCCCGGGTGGCCGAGGGGCGTGCGGAACTGGCCGAGCTGACCCGCCGGTGAGCACGGCGACGGCGCTGGCGATTCGCCGCCGACGAGGTCGGCCCGGCGGTGGCGGGACGGACAGGCCGACCAGCTCGGGCGACGGATTCCGCCCGTACCGCTTCGTCACCAGTCCGGGTGAGACGGATCTCGGACGGCGAGACGGCTGCGAGACCGGTACGCCGCCCGCCCGCACGGTGACCATGACGCTCCCTGACGGCACGCTCACCGCCCCGCCCCCAGCTTCCCTCGCAACCGGTCTCGCGACCGCCATCGGGGTACTGATCGCGGTTCCACCGGCCTATCGACCGTGTTGGTGGAACGATGGAAGGCGTGGGAACTGCGAAAACTGCCATGCCTGCTGTCTCGCCGCTCACTGGCGAGCCGATCAAGCGTGCCGATGCCGAGCGGCTCGCGGGAGTGCTGAAAGCATTCGCCGACCCGGCCCGACTGCGACTGCTCAGTCTGATCCAGTCCGCTCCGGAGGGCGAGGCGTCCGTCAGTGACCTCACCGCCCCGCTTGGTCTCTCCCAGCCGACCGTGAGTCATCACCTTCGGATCCTCACCGAGGCCGGCCTGCTGGAGCGCGAGAAACGCGGCGTCTGGGCGTACTACCGCCTGGTGCCGTCCGCGATCGCGGCGATAGCCGACCTGTTGACGCCGCCCCGGAAGCGGGCGACGAAGAAGGCCCGCTGACCGGCACTGTCGACTGCGAAAAGGAGGTCCCGGAGGAGCCCGAAGGCCATCTCAGCGTCATCACCCGCAGCGCCGAACCAAGGCACCGGACCACCCCGGCGGGCGGGGCACCGACTGAGGCCGTTTGCGCACGGCCCACCCGGGAAGACGACGGGCGGAGTGGCGCGCGGAGCCGCCCGCGCCACCGCACCACGGGGAGGCCGACATGGGTGACCGGGAACGGCTGCACGAACTCCGCCAGCAGGCGCACAACGCGGGCATCGAGGGTAACTCCAAGATGACCGAGGAGCAGTTGCGCGAGGCACTGCGAAGAGTCGGCAAGGGCGAACAGCCGCAGATGGCCAAACAGCAGGCCAAGCGGTGACAGACGCGAGCGGTGTCGGCACCCGCTGAAAGGGCCGGCACCGCTCGCGGTTCTCGACTGATCGTTTCTCCGGTTTCCTGCCGCCCCATCCGAAACTCCTGACACACACCTCACCGGCCACCCTCGGCATGGTGCGGGCACGAGCGGGTACCGCCCCCGTACGCGTTCGAAGAGACAGGACCTGCCCGGCGGGGCCATGACCCAGCACCCACCCACCCCGGCCGCGCCCATCCGTCGCAGCAGGAACGTGAAGACGCGCCCGAGTGCTGCCAGTCTCCAGCCGACGGCCTCTCCGGACGACCTACGACCGGCCCAGTCCCCCGATGAGTGCAGGCCGGCGCGGCCTCCCACTGACGTACGCTTCTGGACGCAGCCAGACCGCCCGACCAGTAGACGGTCGTGGAAGCCGGACGGGGCACTGCGGAAGGCCCGAGTACGGCCGGAGGCCGCCCGCGGGGCAGGCCGCAAGCGCCGGAGGAGTGGTTCCCGGAGCCGGACGGCCCTCATGCCCGACGTCCGGTACGGTCCCGCCGTGGACCTTCGATCTCGGCGAGCTGCCACCACCCGAGTGGTGGGCACCACCGCACTGCTGTCGGGCTTGCTGATCTCCGTGCTCACGATCTCCAGCGACGCAGGGCTGGCCGAGCCGCACTTCCTCGCCGGGCTCCTTGTCCTCACAGGCATCGGACTGCGCATAGAGGCCGCGATCATGGCTTCCAGCGCGTAGCGCGAGCCCGGTTGGCCGCGAGCGGCCGATGCCCGCCGGAGGCCGCCAGCGGGGCCGAGTGTGGCCAGCTCGCGCCGCGCTTGCACCGCGCGTTGATCCCGAAAGACCATTTCGGCGATGGTGGGCGTGGACCTCCTGTCGGTGTCCGGGACGCCGGGGAAGCTTCGTTGCATGAGCGACGCCGCGCTCCCGCGCGCGGTCCTGCGGCAGCTCCAAGGCACCCAGATCATGACCACCCTGTTGAGCTGCAACCGCGACCCGATGATCGCGTCTGCGGGCGACTTTCACTTCCTCCATCCAAAAGTTCGGATAGATCGATGGAAAGTGATAACGTCACCCATCGATCTTTTGTCTCACGGGAGCGTATGACCGGTCCGGGGGAGAAAAGTTGCACGGCTCTTCCCGCCTGGGAGCCGCACCCACCAGGAGGAACCATGACCGCACCGAAACAACGGCGGCGTCGAGCCGCGCTCGCGGCCGCAGCTGCCGCTGCGGCGACCCTGCTCGCCGCGACCCCCGTCACTCCGGCCACAGCCGCACCCGCCACCGCCGATGTCCCGCCACAGGAACCAGGCGTCACCCTGCGCTCGTACGACATGGGTGTCCCGCTGTCGGCGCTGTGCACCCTGAAGCCCGCGCAGACGCCGAACGTCGACAAGCTCATGCCGCAGATCAACTGGACCGCTACGGACGAGTTCGGCCTGTCCGACCGGTTCATCAGCCACGTGACCGCCAACCTCGCCGTGCCCACCGACGGTGACTACACGTTCCGGCTCACCAGCGACGACGGGTCACGCCTGACGATCGGCGACCAGCTCGTCGTCGACCACGACGGCCTGCACGGCGAGACCTCCCGGGAGGGATCGGTCACCTTGAGCGGCGGCCTGCACCCGTTGTTCGTCGAGTTCTTCGACAACGGCGGCGGCCAGGTGTTGCGGCTCGAATGGCGGCGCCCCGGCGCCGACGGCTTCGAACTCGTGCCGACCTCCGCGCTGAGCACCGACGCAGGCGTCGTGCGCGTCACCGCCCCTGGCTGGAAGTACTGCGAGGGGGCAACCGACTCGGCCGGCGACGGCCTGCCCCTCGACCGGGTACACCCGGGGTACACCCTCACCGACCTGCGTCCCGAGGGCTTCCGGCCGCAGGTCACCGGCATGGACTTCATGCCCGACGGGGACCTGGTCATCTCCACCTGGGGTGGCACCGACAGCATGACCGGCGAGGTCTACGTGGTCGAGGGCGTCACCGGGAAGAGCGGCCCCGCGCAGGTGACCTACCGCAAGTTCGCGGACGGGCTGCGCGAACCCCAGGGGGTGGCGGTGGTCGACGGGACCGTCTACGTCAGCCAGAAGCACGAGCTGACGGCCCTGCGCGACGCCGACGGCGACGGCGACGCGGATGACCGCCGGACGGTCGCGACCTGGCCGTGGGGCCGGAACTTCCACGAGTTCGCGTTCGGTCTGCTCCACCGGGACGGGTACTTCTATCTCAACCTGTCGGTTGCCATCAACTACGGTGGCGCCACCACGGTGCCCCAGCCCGCGCCGGACCGCGGCACCTCGATCAAGGTGAACGCCGCGACGGGCGAGATCACGTATCTCGCTGGCGGGCTGCGCACTCCGAACGGAATCGGTTGGGGTCCACGCGGCGAGGTCTTCGTCACGGACAACCAGGGGGGCTGGCTGCCGGCGTCCAAGCTGGTCGAGATCCAGCAAGGAGCGTTCTACAACCACTACACGACGCCCGCGGGCCGGTTCGACGACAAACCGGTGACGCGTCCCGTCGTCTGGCTTCCGCAGAACGAGATCGGAAACTCGCCATCCACCCCCGTACTGCTGAAGCAGGGTCCGTACGCGGGGCAGCTGGTCGTCGGCGACGTGACCTACGGCGGCCTGCAGCGAGTGTTCCTCGAGAAGGTCGAGGGGCAGTACCAGGGTGCGGTGTTCCGGCACACGCAGGGACTGGAGTCCGGCATCAACGAGGTGACCCTCGGCCCCGACGGCGCGCTCTACGTGGGAGGCCTGGGGGCCGGCGGCAACTGGGGGCAGGAGGGCAAGCTGACGTACGGCCTGCAGAAGCTCACGCCCAACGGCACCTCGGTCTTCGAGGTCAAGCAGATGCGCGCGTCGCATGTCGGGTTCGAGCTGGAGTACACCGAGCCGCTGTCGGCCGAGACCGCGCAGAAGCTCGCCGACGCGTACCAGGTGACGCAGTGGCGCTACGGTGCGACGAGCCAGTACGGCGGGCCCAAGCTCGAGCTGGAGACGCTCAAGGTGACCAAGGCCGAACTGTCGGCGGACGGCCGCACCGTCAAGCTGCGGATCGCGGGCCTGAAGGAGAACCGCGTGGTGCACGTGCGCTCCCCGCGTCCGTTCTCCTCCGCTGACGGCGAGGAGCTGTGGAACACTGAGGCCTGGTACACGCTCAACGAGATCCCGGGACGCGTGGTGCAGCCGCAGACCTTCTTCGAGGCCGAGGAGGGCCGCACGGTCGGTGTGGGCATGGCGACCGACCACGCCGCCTACTCCGGCGCCGGCTTCGCTGCCGGGTTCGCCCAGAACGGCTCGTCGACCAGCATCTCCGTCGACGTGCGGGAGAGTGGGACATACGACTTGGCGATGCGCTACAGCAACGGCCCGAACCCCTACTCGGGCGAGAAGCAGCTGAGCCTGTACGTCAACGGTGAACGGGTGGGGCAGACGGTCTTTCCCTCCACGGTGACCTGGAAGGAGTGGGGCACTGTCACCACCACCGTGCGCCTGGACAAGGGTCGCAATCTGGTCGAGTACCGCAAGGAGGCCGCGGACTCCGGGCACGTGAACCTCGATGTGCTCGCCGTCCGGCCGCACGGCGAGCGCATCACGCTGTTCGACGGTGGAGAGCTCACCGAGTGGCAGCACAGCGACGGGCGCGAACCCGGATGGACGGTTGCCGACGGCGCCATGACGGTGCGCAACGGGGACCTGCGCACGGTGCAGGCCTTCGGCGACTTCCGCCTGCACGTCGAGTTCAACCTGCCGCTGTACCCGCCGGACGTGACCGGGCAGGCACGCGCCAACAGCGGCGTGTACCTACAGGACCGCTACGAGATCCAGGTGCTGGACTCGTTCGGCATCGACCCGCCGCAGATCAACGACGCCGCGGCCATCTACAACCAGAAGGCCCCCGACGTGAACGCGGCGCTGCCGCCCCAGACCTGGCAGACGTACGACATCGTCTACCGGCAGGCCCGCTACGACGCGGCCGGCAACAAGGTCCAGAACGCGCGCGTCACCGTCGTGTGGAACGGCGTCACGGTGCACGACGACGTCGAGATCCTCGGCCCGACAGGTGGCAACCGGCCGGAGGGCCCGGCGACGGGCGCGATCCGGTTGCAGGACCACGGCAACCCCGTCCAGTACCGCAACATCTGGATCGAGCCGCTCGACCTGTAGTTCCAGCGGCCAGAATGCGGACGGCCGGGACCGGTTCGCCGGCCCGGCCGCCCGCCTGGCGGCCGCGGCAGCCACCCCGACGGCTCGGGTCGCCGTTCGTGGTGAAGCCCAGCGGCGGGCCGGTCCGACGACCCGGAGCCGTCGGACCGGCCCGCCACGCTCGGATCACACCGTCACGCGGACACGTGCGCCACCCCGGGCCGTCCGCTCTGCACGTGGACGCTCGCCCGCGTCGCCACCGGCGCGCCCGGCGCGTTGACGAACGGCACCACCCGGTAGTCGGTGCGCATCTCGTCACGGCCCAGGTGGCACACCTGGTACCCGCGCTGGGAGTTGTGGAACTTCATGTGCGGGTTCTCGGCCAGCCAGGTCACGCCGAGGCTGTCGTGGTCGGTCCCGTTGCCGCCCGAGCTGATCGACGTGCCGAGGAACTCGGTGCCGATCGTCCGCGACCCGGGGTCGGAGAAGTCCAGCTTGAGATCGGCGGCCACGCTGCGGTGGGCGTCACCGGTGACGACGAGGAAGTTCTCGACGTTCCGCTCCGCCACGCCGGCGAAGAGCCGCTGGCGCGCAGCGGCGTACCCGTCCCAGGTGTCCATGCCGTACCGCTCGTCCGGGCCTGCGGTGTGGTCGGCCTCCATGGCGAAGATCTGGTTGCCGAGCACGTTCCACCGTGCGGTGGACGCGGCGAGCCCGGCCAGCAGCCACGCCTCCTGCTCGGCGCCGAGCATCTGTCGCATCGGGTCCCAGCGCAGCGACGCGTCGGTGAGCTGCCGGTCACGGAACCGCCGGGTGTCGAGCACGTCGAGCTGCAGCAGGTCGCCGAACTGCAGGCGCCGGTAGACCTGCATCTCCGGGCCCTGCGGCATCGACGACGCCCGCAGGGGCAGGTTCTCGTAGTACGCCTGGTACGCGGCGGCCCGGCGGAGCCGGAACACGGCTGGATCCTGGTCCGGCTCGGTGTCCGGCTGGGAGTGGTCACCGGCCCAGTTGTTCTCCACGTCGTGGTCGTCCGGCGCCACCACCCAGGGCGCGGCGGCGTGCGCGGCCTGCAACGACGGATCGAGCTTGTACTGGGCGTACCGGATCCGGTAGTCGGTCAGGGAGAACGTCTCGACGGCCGGGTAGTGGGCGCGGCCGATCGAGCCGGCGCCGCCGCCCTCATAGATGTAGTCGCCGAGGTGGACGACGAGGTCCAGGTTCTCGCGGGCCATGTGCTCGAACGCGGTGAAGTAGCCGTCGGTGTAGGCCTGGCAGCTCGCGAACGCGAAGCTCAGCGAGCGGAGCACAGTCCCGGGGCGCGGCGCCGTGCGGGTACGGCCCACCGGGCTGACCTGGTCGGCGATCTGGAACCGGTACCAGTACACGCGGTCCGGCCGCAGGCCGTGCACCTCGGCGTGCACCGAGTACCCCCAGTCGGCGGTGGCGCGTTCGACGCCGCGACGCACCACCCGGCGGAAGTTCTCGTCCTCCGCCATCTCCCACCGCACCAGGACAGGGCGATCAGGCATGCCGCCGAGTCCGTCGAGGGCGAGCGGGTCCGGTGCCAGGCGGGTCCAGAGCACGACACCGTCGGGCGTCGGGTCGCCGGACGCCACACCGAGCGTGAACACGTAGCCCGGCAGGGTGACCCGGCTGTCCGAGGCAGTGGACATCGCCGAAGCGGGCTCGGCGGCGAGGACCGCCGCACCCGCGGCGACACCGCCGAGAGCGAGAAAGCGACGTCGGGGCAGCATGGACGGGGACTGTGACATGAGGCGTTGCCTTCCGGACAGGTCGGGCATCTGTTCCTCGACATCCCAACGGCCCGGCCTGACGCGCCCGGGAACGGGTGGTGAACGGAACGCATTCTGATGTGGGGATTTCTGGCCACACCGCTCCGCAGGCGGCGACAACCGACAACGGTCGCGCAACGTTCTCGTGTCGGTGGCCGTTCGCCGCTGGAGGATCGAAGAGTCGCTCCAAGCCGCGAAGACCTGCCTCGGACGGGAATTCGGGTCCGCCGTTCGGCTCGCGGGGCGCGCCGATAGGGCCAGCAAACCTCGGCCGATTTCTGTATGGTGCCCGCCATGATCCGCACGCCCACATTTACCGCCGCCGCTGCCATACTGCTCGCCCTGACCGGATGCGGCGAAGACGGAGACAGCAGCACCGCCCCTGCGTCGGCACCGACCACGCCCGCCCTGCGTGCATGCGGCGACCTCTTCAAGCCAGGTCAGAAGATCGAGCAAGCGGAGGCCGAACGCGGATGTCTCGACCGTTCCGGCGGCGTCCAGGTCGTCGGGGGGTTCCGCTGCGACGACGGCCGCGACCTGTGGGTGATGGACTCCTCGACGGGCGCGCCGGCCGGGTGGGGGTTCGGTGACGGCGAGTTCGTTGCGGTGCAGGACGCGGCGAGCGAATCCGGCTTCCAGAAGGCGTACCAGATCTGCAAGCCGTAGCACCGCAAGCAGCACCATGCATCCGCTGACCGAGGGCGTCACCGTCATGGTGACGCCCTCGGCACCCTGGTGGTGGTACCTGCTGCTGTTCATCGACCAACAACTGGGACCCGGTCGGGCCGGGCGGGCGGACCGGACGGAGCTGAAGCGTGGTGCCTTCGCGGTTACCGTGAGGCCTGTCGCCAAGAGCAGGAGGTACGGACATGACGGAGCGGCATCCCGCGCTCGCGCGACTCGACGCGCTCGTCGGCCGGTGGACGGTGCAGCCGAAGGTCCAGGGACTCGGTGCCGGGTGGACAGAATTCTCCTGGGTCGAGGACGGCAGGTTCCTGCGGCAGTTCTCCGACGCCGAGCCGCCGCCGGCCAGCGCACCGCAGGCCTGGCGAGAGAACAACCCGTTGCCCACGACGTCGCTGATCGGGCTCGACGACGCCGGCGAGGAGTTCACCATGCTGTACACCGACGCGCGCGGCGTGCATCGGGTCTACCGGATGACCTTCGCCGACGGCGTCTGGCGGCTGACGCGGGACGCCCCCGGCTTCAACCAACGCTTCATTGGCACGCTCAGCCCGGCTGGCGACACGATCGACGGGCAATGGGAGACGTCCGAGAACGGTGTCGACTGGCGGCTCGACTTCGAGCTGACGTATCGCCGCTGACCAAGCCAGCCGAGCCCCCGCCCCTGGCTCGGTTCGCCTCGACCTCGACCGACCGGGTGCGAGGCATCCGCCGACGCTCAAAGCCGTCCGGCGGAATCCACCGCCTCGGCTACTCGCGTGGCTACTCGGCTACGCGATCGGCGCTTCGGACAGGTTGCGGTCGCGACGAGGTCTTCGCCGGCACCCTCAACGGCACGGGTGCGCTCCGCGTCCGCGTAACCCGTCCGGTCAGCGACACGGTCATCGCCCGGATCGTCGCCATGGTCGCCGAGGCCAGCGCGACGAAAGCCCGCGTGCAGCTGTTCATCGAGAAGATCGAACAGCGCTACTCCGTGGGCATGGTCGCCGCCACGATCGCCCTGTTCGTGATCCCGTTGGCGCTGGGTGCCGAGCTCCAACCGACGCTGCTGCGCGCAATGACCTTCATGATCGTCGCCTCCCCGTGCGCGGTGGTGCTGGCCACCATGCCGCCGCTGCTGTCCGCGATCGCCAACGCCGGCCGGCACGGCGTGCTGGTCAAGTCCGCCGTGGTGATGGAACAACTCGCCACCGCCACGCGGATCGCTTTCGACAAGACCGGCACCCTCACCGAAGGCACCCCGCACCTGACCGACATCCGGCTCCTGCCCCACGCCAGCCTCACCGAAGACCAACTACTCGCGCCGCGCCCTTGCCGCCGCTGCCGAAAGCTCATCGGATTTGCGGCGTGGAAACCCGGCCGTTCAGGACTCCGTTGGGAAATCCTCGATAGCCGTCTTTCGGTGCGTTGACATGATTGTCGGGTCTGCTGGGTGAGGGGTTCGTGTGTCGCTGGAGTGG
>NZ_JBVJGT010000010.1:0-193220 GCF_055587185.1 Micromonospora sp. NPDC048040
GGGTACAGCGACGGACCGTCGAGCGACCCGGCCTCTCCTCCCCCCTCCCCCCCCCCCCCTGCCCCCCCCTCCTCCCCCCCCCCCCCCCCTCACCCCCCCACCCCCCCCCCCCCCCCCCCCCCACCCTCCTTCCCCCCCCCCCCCCCCTTCTTCTCCCCCCCCCCCCCCCCCCCCCCCGCCGCCATCGTGTCCAGCAGCTCGACGGTGCGCAGGGCCGTCGCCTCGTCGCCCGCCCAGAACTCCGCGTACGCCTGCCGGCGGCGGGCCCGGAGCTCGTCGAGCGGCAGGTCGGCCTGCCGGTACGCGGTCGCCGCCGCCGCGAACCGCCCCGCCGCCAGCGCGTCCCGGTCGGCGCCGTAGAGAATTCCGCCGGCCTCCTCCAGCACCTGCGCCCGGTGCGGGAGGTTGTCCGGTCCGTCCAGGTTCTCGGCGAGCTGGTCGAGCAGGGCGAGCGCCGGGTCGATCTCGCCCAGCCCCTCGTAGACGCCGGCCAGCAGGTGCCGGCACCGGTCCGCCTCGGCCTGCGCGCCGAGCCGGTCGAGCCCGAGCACCGCCTCCTCCGCGACCTCGGCCGCCTCGCCCAACCGGCCCGCGACCCGGTACGCGTTCGCCAACTCCCAGCGCAGGAAGGCGTCCCCCTCCGCGCCCCGCTCGACGCAGAGGGTCACCGCCTCGGCGAAGTCGTCCACCGCGTCGGCGGCCCGGCCGGCGGTCATCAGCGCCCGCGCCCGGGCGACCCGGACCGGCAGCCACGCCTCCGTCGGCGCCACCCGCAGCGCCTCGTCGCAGGCGTCGACCGCCTCGGCCGGATCGTCGGCCGTCCGGGCGTACGCCAGGCAGGCGGCGGTGACGACGTCGCCGAGACCGAGGTCACGGCCGAGGTCACGGGCCCGGTGGGCGGCGGCCCGGGCGTCCGCCTCCCGGCCGAGCTGTTCGAGCGTGTGGGCCCGGTGCAGCGCGATCCGGGCGGCCAGCCACGGATCGCCGCCCGCCTCGGCCGGCACCCGGTCGAGGGCGTCGAGCGCCTCCGCCCAGCGCTCCCGGTGCATGAGCGCCAGCGCGACCCGGTCCAGCCCGGCGACCCGCTGCCGGTCGTCGCCCCGCCGGTCCAGCGCGTCGGCGGACGCCCGGACCAGCTCCAGCCCCTCGTCCGCGCTCTCGTCGGCCATGGCCAGCAGCACGCCGAGCCGCCCGGCGACGACCTGCGCCCGCACCTCGTCACCCAGCTCCCGGTACGCCGCGATCGCCGCCCGGTGGGCCTCGACCGTGGCCGGCGCGTCCTCGTCGCCCAGCTCGGCGGCACGCAACTCCAACCGGTGGGCCGCCGTCCCCGCCGGGAGTTCCCCGGCGCCGAACCGGTCGTCCCAGGCGGCCAGCGCGGCCCGGAACGCCTCGCGGTCGTGGCGGCGCAGCCGCTCCTCGGCGAAGTCGAGCAGCTCGTCGGCGCCGGCGTCGGCCGGCACCGGGACGCTGGCGGGGCCTGCGGCACCCGGTGCCGGGGCGCGGTCGGCCGCGACGGCCGGACCGGCCGTCGCCGGCCGGACGGGCCGACGGCGCAGGCTGGCCGAGAGCGGCAGGTGCGCACCCGTCGGCTCGGCGGCGAGCCGACGGGCCACCCACTCGGACTGGTACGAGGTGCCGTTGCGGGCGTCGAACCGGGCGGCCAGCGCGGTCGCGGTGCCGGTCAGCTCGGCGGCGAGCGCGGACGCCGTGATCTCCCCGGCCGGCCGGTCGCCGGCCGCCCGCCGGTAGACGGTCAGCTCGCCGGCCCGGCGCAGCGCGGCGGCGCCGGCCGCGGCGAAGTGCATGGCGGCGGCCGGCGAGGGCGCCCGGTCCAGCCAGTCCAGGTGCCGCTCGACGATCTCCACCGCGCGGGCGTCGTTCCCGGTCAACGTGCAGAACTCGACGTGGTTGCCGATGTCCCACAGGTCCGAGAGGTTGCCCCGCAGCCGGCGGTACGCCTCCCGGTGGGCGTCGCGCGCCTCCTCCCCGCGCTCCGTGCGCAGGTACGGCACCAGCAGCGCGGTGAGGATGGCCTGCGGCTGCTCGGTGCAGCTCAGCCGGCCGGCGAGGACCGGCTCCGCCAGCGCGACCGCCTCGGCGTGCCGGCCGGTGTCGGCGAGGTACTGCACCTGCGTCGTCGGGTCGCAGCCGGCGCAGTCGGACAGCTCGTCGCGGGGGGTGGTCTGCCAGAGCCGGTACCAGTGCGCGGCCGCGTCGGCGTCGCCCAGGTGGTCCGCGACCAGGAACCGGTGCTTGTGGACGGCCTGGAGGCTGTGGCCGCCTTCCCGGTAGCGGCGCTCCATGTCGTCGAGCACCGCGTAGGTGCGGTCCAGCGGCACCTCGGGGAACCGGAGCAGGCCGGTGACCATGTACTTGACGTGCCAGAGCAGCTGGTGGGCGTAGCGCGGGTGGTAGGGCTGCGGGTCGCGGTCGAACTCGGCCAGGCACCACGAGAAGGTGACGAAGGACTTGGCCGGCTCACCGCCGTAGACGTACGCGGTGGTGGCCTGCATCCGGGTCACGAAGGCCAGCTCCCGGTCGTCGCCGGCGTCCACCCGGCGCAGCAGCTGCTCGATGGCGGCGATCTGCCCCGCGCCGTACGGCATGTTGCCGACCTCGCGGAGCACCCGCCACAGGTCCTCGTCTTCGGTGCTCACACTCACTCCTGTCCCGGCACGGCCCGGCCGAGCAGGCCGAGGAAGGAACTGTTCAGCAGCGCGGCGTCGGCCGCGCGGATCGGATGGTGCCCGAGCAGCAGCGCCTGCCCGTAGAGCGCCTCCACGGCCAGCCCGGCCAGCTCCGGGTCGGTCAACGTGGTGACCCGGCGGACCAGCGGGTTGCGGTGGTTGAGCACCAGTTGTGGCCGGTCCGGCGGCGCGGAGGCGGCGAGCGCGTCGAGCACCCCGCCCCACAGCTCGTCGGCCCGGTCCCGGGTCGCCGCGAGCTGGTCGTTGAACGCCGCCGACCGGCTCACCAGGTAGAGCGCCGGCAGCGAGACCGGGTCGTACGCCCGGACCACCACCTCGCAGCCGAGCCGTTCCAGGGCCCGCTGGGCGCCGGTGAGGAACGGCCGCAGGGCCAACTCGACCTGCGGGTCGAGGCTGTCGAAGCGGGTGGTCAGGTCGCTGGGCTCCAGCCGCTCGATCAGCACGGAACGGTCCACCGTGGGCAGCCGCTCGATCAGCTCCGTGTCGTAGGTGTATCCGGCGTTCACCACCGCCAGGTCCTGCGCGGCGGCGACGGCGGCGAGCTGACGGAACTCGTCCAGGCTGGCCGCGTAGCGGACCACGCCGTGCCGCTGCCGGAACTCGGCCAGGGTGAGGGTGCCGACGTTGGTGTCCATCGGCCACCACTGGTCGACCAGGCGGAGCATCTCGTCGTCGTGCAGGGCGAGCGCCTTCACCCCGAGGTGGTGCACCTGGAGGAACTCGGCGAGCCGCCGCGGATCGTGCTTGGCGAGCCGGACCAGCCACCCGCGCACCTGGTCGCCGAGGGCCTCGCGGGTCGCCGCGAGCAGGCCGTCCTCGTAGAGCGCCTCCCGGCTGGCCGTCGGCCGCAGCTCGCTGGCGTCCATCACGCAGTGCGCGAAGAAGGCCCAGTCCGGCAGCAGCCCGTCGGCGTGCTCGGTGAGCAGCATCCGCTTGAGGTAGACCTTGTGGCCGGCCCGGGACGCCGGGTTCACCGGGTTCGGCAGGATGAAGGCCGCCCCGGTCAGGCCGGCCTCCGGCACCGACAGCGGCAGCACGTCGAAGGGGTCGAAGCCGAGCGTCTCCCGGGCGTGGCGGACCAGCGCGGCCCGGTCGACCGGCGCGCCCGGGGTGGCCGGCCAGGGCGGCGGGCCGCCGGTGGTCACCACGTCGCCGACCCGGACGGTGACCGGCAGCAGCGAGCCGAAGAGCCGGGCCAGGTCGACCACCGTCGGGGTGCCGAACCACTGGTCGGCATCGCGGCGCGGCACCAGCGTCACCGTGGTGCCCGGCTCGGCCCGCCCGGCGCCGGGCGGGGCCAGCTCGACGGCGTACCGGCCATCGGAGTGACCCGTCCAGTGCACCGTCGGGTGGTCGCCGTGCTGGGTGACCACCCGGATCTCGTCGGCCACCAGGAAGCAGGAGAGCAGGCCGATGCCGAACTGGCCGAGGAACTCGTGCCGGGAGAAGCCCAGCTCGTCGCGCTTGGAGCTGCGGCCGATGGTGGCGAGCAGCTCGTGCACCTGCGCCTCGGTGAGGCCGATGCCGGTGTCGTGCACCCGCAGCGTGCCGTCGCCGGTCAGCTCCGGAGGCTCGACGCGCACCAACGCGGGCGCGTCGGGGTCGGTCGCGCGACGCGCGGTGATCGCGTCGACGGCGTTCTGCAGCAGCTCGCGGACGTACACCCGCGGGCTGCCGTAGAGGTGGTGACTGAGCAGGTCGACCACGCCACGGAGGTCGACCTGGAAGGTGTGGTCCACGCTGGAGTGCTCCCCGGTCCGATGCCGGCGCCCACCGTACCGATGATCACCGACACGCGCGTCCCCCTTTCCCGGCGGCTTGACCCTCGACCCGGTCGACCCCCGAGGCTCGCCGTCATGACCGCATCCCCGCTCGGCCGTGACTACCGGCTGCTCTGGTCCGCCGCCGTGTCCTCGCGCCTCGGCGACGCCCTGCGTACGCCGGCACTGGCGCTGCTGGCCGCGACGCTGACCCGCGATCCCCGGGTGATCGCGGCGGTGACCGTGGCCGGGCAGCTCCCGCCGCTGCTGTTCGGCCTGCTCGGCGGCGTGTACGCGGACCGCTGGGACCGCCGCCGCACGATGGCGGCGGTGGACGGGCTGCGCGCCGCCGTGGTGGGCGGGCTGGCGGTCGCGGTCGCCCTCGACCGGGCCGGCGTCGCGGCGCTGGTGGCGGCGGCGTTCCTGCTCGCCGCGCTCGGCACCCTGTTCGACGCGGCCGCGTTCGCGATGCTGCCGTCGGTCGTGCCGCCGGCCGCCCTGTCCCACGCCAACGGCCGCCTCCAGGCCGGCACGGCGGTGGCCGGGGGCTTCCTCGGCGCCCCCGCCGCCGGCGTGCTCTTCGCCCTCGCCGCGCCCCTGCCGTTCGCCCTCGACGCCCTCACCTTCGCCGCCGCCGCCCTCCTCACCCTCACCCTGCGCCCGACCCGCCCCCACTCTCCGCGGTCTTCGGACAGACCCGCCAGCGCACCGCAGAGCGACGACCACAACCGCAAGATCGCGGAGAGCGGGCGGGGGCGGGGGCGCGGCGGGCGGAAGGGGGCGGTGTGGCGGGAGGTCTTCGAGGGTGTGCGGTGGGTGCGCGGGGATGTGCTGCTGTGGCGGATCACCGTGCTGACCGCCGGGAGCAACCTGGCGATCAGCGGGTTGCTGGCGGTGCTGGTGCTCTACGCGCTCGACGTGCTGCGGGTGCCGCCCGCCGGGTACGGGCTGTTCGCCGCGGCGGCCGTCCTCGGCGGGCTCGCCGGGGGGCTGGGGGCGGGCAGGCTGGCCGCCCGACTCGGCACGGTGCCCGCGCTCCGCGCCGTGCTCGCCGCCCAGGCCGTCGCGCTGACCGGGCTCGCGCTGGCCCGGCACCCGCTGCCCGGCGGGCTGGCGCTGGCCGTCTTCGCGGCCGGCACCACGGTGTGGAACAGCCTGTGGGCCGCGTACGGGCAGGGTCACGTGCCGGCCCACCTGCTCGGCCGGGTGGGTTCCGCCCAGCGGATGGTCGGCCTGCTCACCGCACCGGTCGGGGCGGCGCTCGCCGGGCTGGCCGGGGCGGCGTACGGGGTCGGGCCGGTGGCGGCGGCGGTGGCCGGGGTCTTCGTGCTGGTCACCCTCGCGGCGTGGCGGGTGCTGCGACCGGCCGCGCCGGTGCCGGCCGCCGCCCCGCCCACCACCGCCGCGACAGCAGGCCGGCCAGGGCGGCACCCGTCGCGTTGAGCAGCACGTCGTCGACCGAGGAGACCCGGCCGAGGTCGAGCGCGTACTGCACCGACTCGACCAGCACGGAGCCGGCCGCGCCGAGCAGGAACAGCCGGCCGACGCCGGCCAGCGCGGCCAGCCGTACCGGGGCGAAGAAGCCCAGGGCGGCGAAGACCAGCAGGTTGCCGACCACCTGGACCACGGCGGTCGCCAGCGGCCCGGTCAGCAGGTCGACCAGGTCCCGCAGCGGCACCGCGTCGACCTGGCGGGGCGCGTCGCGCGGGGTGAGGATCATCCACACCCAGGGCAGGGTGCCGGCCACCGCGCCCACCTCGGCGACGCTGCGCCGCCACGCCTCCCGCGCGGTCGCGGCGTCCCGCCGGCGGCGGGCGAGCACGGCGGTGGCCAGGACCGGCAGGGGCAGCCCGGCGAGCACGGCGAGCAGGACGCCGCCCCAGTCCCGCCACACCTGTGCCATCGACGCAGACTAGCCGGGCCTCCGCTCCCGGTGGTGCGGCCGGAGGGGCGCATCGGAACCTGGTGCCGGGGGCGCCCAACCTTTTCCGGGGGCCCGTGCGTCTGCCAGGTGACGCCTCGCGCGACGGCCGGCCGGAGGGAGGGCGGATGGGACCGGCGACGACCGACGACGGACGGGACGGCTACGTCACCTTCGTCGAGTGCCACCAGCACCGGCTGCTACGCGCGGCCTACCTGGTCTGCGGCAACCGGCACCAGGCCGAGGACCTGCTCCAGGACGCGCTGCTCAAGCTCGCCCTGCGCTGGCCCACCGTGCGGCACGGCGACCCGGCCGCGTACGTGCGGGCCATCCTCTACCGCGACGCCGTCTCCTGGTGGCGGCGCCGCCGACGGGAGTGGCTGAGCGCGTACCCGCCGGAACGGGCGGCGCAGGAGGGCGACGGGGCGCTGCGGCTCGCGCTGCGCGACGCGCTCGACCACCTGCCGCCCCGGCAGCGGGCGGTGCTGGTGCTGCGCTACTTCGAGGACCTCACCGAGGCGGCCACCGCCGAGGCCCTCGGCGTCACCGTCGGCACCGTGAAGAGCCAGTGCCACGCGGCGCTGCGCCGGCTCCGCGAGGTAGCGCCGGAACTGGGCCGCGACGACGGCCTGGCGAGCGGGATGGAGGTGAAGTCGTGAAGGAAGAGGAACTGACCCGACTGCTGACCCTGGCCGCCGAGGACGTCCGGCCGGCACAGCCGGCGACGGCGGGCTGGGAACGGGCCCGGCGGGTCCGGCGTACCCGCCGCGCCGCCGGTGCCGGTGCGCTCGCCGTCGCGCTGCTCGCCAGCGGTACGGCGATCGCGCTGCGTCCCGCCGACCCGCCGCCACCGGCCGCCAGCGCGACGCCGAGCCCGACCCGGCACCCCGCGCCCGTGCAGACGCCCCCGGCCGAGCTGGCCTATCCCGGTGACCCGCTGGGCCGGCTCGGCGACCCGGTCGGCGCGACGCTCTCGGCCAAGCCGGTCCGTCGGGCGCTGGCGCTGCACCAGCCGATCGACCCGCAGACCGGCGCCGAGGGGCGGATCCGGGTGCTCGGCGACGACGGCATCGTCCGCGACCTCGACGTCGTCACCCCGGCCCGGACCCGCGACGCCGAGGGCAACGAGGCGGTGCCGCTGAAGACCGGCAGCCTCTCCCGGGACGGGCGGACGGCCGCCTTCGCCCAGACCGACGAGGTGATCGTGGTCGACCTGACCACCGCGGCGGTCCGCCGGTTCCCGCTCAAGGGCTACCTGGAGCACGTCCTCTGGTCCGGCGACCGGCTGCTCGTCGGCGACGACGCCACGACGTACGAGGTGGACCCGCGCACCGGCGCTGCCCGGAAGCTGCCGGTGTCGCCCTGGAACGTGGTGACGCCCGACCCGGCCGCCCCGGACCTGCGCGACCCGGCCGACCCCGGTCGGGGCGACCGGCCGAACGTCCTGCTCGAGTTGGGCGGTACGCCGCCGGGCCTGACGCGGATCGAGTGGGGCGACGGCACGCACCCGGGCAGCGGCACGCACCGGGGCAGCGGCCCGGTCGACTTCCGCGCGCTGCCCCCCGGCAACCTGGTCGAGGAGTTCTACGGGCGCGGCTGGCAGCGCGGCGACCTGGTGGCCCGGGCCGCCTGGATCACCATCGGCAACACGGGCTCGCTGGAGGGGGTCGCGGTGCTGAACGCCCGGACCGGCGTGGTGACCCACCTGCTCGACCTGGGCAGGGAGCGTTGGAAGGGCTGCTGCGAGGTGCTCGGCTGGGACCGCGACGGATCGGTGCTGCTCCGGCACAACCCCGGCGGGCTGCTGCGCTGGCGGCCGGACACCGTCGAGATCACCGGCGTGACGCGGAACCTGTACGGCGCGGTCTCCCTCGCCGCCGGCTGAGCCCGCCGGACCGGCCGGCGCGTCAGCTCGGCAGGCCGCCGGGCTGGTCGCCCTTCACGACGGGGGCCCGGACCAGGTTGCCCCACTCGGTCCACGAGCCGTCGTAGTTGCGCACCTGCGGGTAGCCCAGCAGGTGCCGCAGCACGAACCAGGTGTGGCTCGACCGCTCGCCGATCCGGCAGTAGGCCACGATGTCGTCGTCCGGGGCGAGCCCGAGCTGGTCGGCGTAGATCGCCCGCAGCTCGTCGGGCGACTTGAACGTGCCGTCGTCGTTCGCGGCGGACTTCCACGGCTTGTTCACCGCGCCCGGGATGTGCCCGCCGCGCACGGCGCCCTCCTGCGGGTAGTCCGGCATGTGCAGCATCTCGCCGGTGTACTCGCCCGGCGACCGGACGTCGACCAGCGGGCGACCCGCCGCGACGTGCGCCATCACCTGCTCCCGGTACGCCCGCAGCGGCGCGTCGTTGCGCTGCGGCACCGGGTAGTCGGCGCGCGGCCGGGACGGCTTGTCCCGGGTCAGCTCCCGGCCCTCGGCGGCCCACTTCTGCCGCCCGCCGTCGAGCAGCCGCACGTCCGGGTGGCCGAAGAGCGAGAACACCCAGAGGGCGTACGCGGCCCACCAGTTGAAGTTGTCGCCGTAGAAGACGACCGTGTCGTCCCGGCCGATGCCCTTGGCGGCGCACAGCTCGGCGAAACTCCTCGCGTCGAGGTAGTCCCGGGTCACCTGGTCGTTCAGCTCGGTGTGCCAGTCCACCTTGACGGCGCCCGGAATGTGCCCGGTGTCGTAGAGCAGCACGTCCTCGTCGCACTCGATGACGACGAGGCCCTCGTCGCCCAGGTGATCGGCCAGCCACTCGGTGGTGACGAGCCGCTGCGGGTCCGCGTACGACTGGAGTCGGGGATCGGGATCGCTCGGCACAGACATGATCCCCAAGGTACGCCGGATCGCGGGCCGGCGGCCCGCCATCGGCAACCGGGTCGCCGGAGACGGGTGCGGGCAGCGACGCGGGGTGCGGTCAGGCGCGGCGGTGGGCGATCCGACCGGCGACCACGGTCACCAGGCAGGCGCCGTCGGCGTCGAACACGGCCAGGTCCGCGCGACCGCCCGGCACCAGCGCCGGCGGCACGGCCGCGGGCAGCGCCCGCAGGTCGCCCCGGTCCACGGCGGCCCGCAGCGCGGGATCGGCCACGTGTTCCGCCAGCACCGCGGTCACTCCCCGACGCAGCAGCGCGTGCACCCGCTCGCGCGGGGTGTCGGCGGCCGGCAGCGGGGCGTCGTGCAGCAGCCCCGGCCCGAGCGTGCCCGGCCACCGGCGGACCCGGGCCCCGGCGTACGTCCCGGTCAGCTCGGCCAGCGGCCCGACCGCGACGATCCGGTCGGCCCGGACCGCGACGGCGGCCCCGGCGGTCGGCGGGGCGTCGGGAGCGGTCCGCAGCAGCGGCGCGGTGTGCAGGGTGAGCACGGCTCAGTCCGTGACCGGGCCGAGCGACGGCCGCTTCGCGGTCACCGTGTCGCCGGACGAGCGGCCGGTGAGCCGGCGCTTGATCCACGGCGCCAGGTGCTGCCCGGCCCAGCGCAGGTCGGCGGCCCGGGCGGCCAGCCAGGGCGTCGGCGCCGGGTGCGGCGGCACCATCAGCCACTCCTCGTCGCAGCCCACGCCGAGCGCGGTCAGCACCTGCCCGGCGACCCGCCGGTGCCCGGCCGCCGAGAGGTGCAGCCGGTCGGTGCTCCACAACATCGGGTTGAGGTAGGTGTCGTCGGCGTACAGGTCGACCAGGATCGCGCCGTGCCGCTCGGCCGTCTCGCCGACGGCCCGGTTGAGCAGCTGCACCCGGGGCGCGACGAGCCGCTGACCGGGCAACCGGGCCATCACGTCGGCGAACCGGAAGAGGACCACGTCGGCGCCGCCGGAGCGCAGGCCCCGCACCACGTCGTCGAAGCGGGCCACCAGCGCGTCCGGGTCGAAGGTGCGGCGCAGCACGTCGTTGCCGCCGGCGGCGAAGCTGATCAGGTCGGGCTTCATCGCGAGCGCCGCCGGCACCTGCTCGGCCACCACGTTCGGGAAGAGCCGGCCCCGGATGGCCAGGTTCGCGTACCGGAAGTCGGGGCCGGCCTCGGCGGCCAGCCGGGTGGCCACGAGATCCGCCCAGCCCCGGTACGTGCCGTCCGGGTACGCGTCGTCCATGCCCTCGGTGAAGCTGTCTCCCACCGCCACGAAACTGCGCCAGCGCACCCGCGCCTCCCTCTGCCGCCCCGGTCGACCGCCGGCCAGTCTGTCACCGGGCCGGCCGACCCGTCACCGCGCCGACCGCCCGACGTGGCGGAGGTCCCACCGGACACGCCGGGGCCGTCGCGCCCCGTGTCGCGACGGCCCTGGCGAACGGTGGGCGCCGGGTCCGACCGGCGCACGCGTCCGTGCCTCAGGCGCGGTGACCGATCGGGCGGCCCAGCGCCGCCGGCTCCGGGCGGCTGGTCACCTCGCCGGAGGCGCTCACCTCGTGGATCCGGGCGGGCTGGCCGTTCTCGTGCACCCGGATCACCATCGCGCCGCCCGCGCCGAGGAAGAGGGAGAGGTGGCCGCGGGTGGCCTCGACCGGCAGCGACGCGTTCCGGCCGGTGGCGGTGTCGACCAGCGTCCAGCCCGAGACGATCCGCGAGGGATCGGTGGCCTGCGGGCCGACGGCGACGTAGCGGCCGTCGTCGGAGGCGCCGGTGACGGTGAAGCCGCCTTCCTCGGTCTCCGCGCCGTGCCGGACCTCACGGACCAGCCGGCCCTGGGCGTCCCGGACCACGATCCGGTCGTCCGCCCGGTACGCCTGGAAGTCGCCGTTCGCCGAGCGGACCGTGTCCCGGGCAAACTGCTCCGGCGTCTGCGCCGTGAACCCGCCGGTCGCCAGGTCGAGCAGGCCCTTCGTGCCGGAGCCGACCAGGATCACCTTCACCGAGCCGGAGTCGCCGGCCCAGGCGGGGTGGTTGCCGAGGCAGTAGACCCGCTGCGGCAGGGTCTTCCGGCCGGAGCCGTCCAGGTTCGCCACGGTCAGCCGCCCCTCGCCCCGGTCGTTGCCGGTCACCCAGGCGACCCGCCGGCCGTCGGGCGACACCGAGACCGAGTTGCCCACGCAGTACCGCTCGTTCGGCACCTCCGCGTGCCGGGTCACCCTGCCGTCGCGCAGCGAGGTGACGTACTGGCTGCCGCCGTCGCGGGTCAGGTAGTAGAGGGTGGCCGGGCCGCCCGCCGCGCCGCCGTTGCCGGTGGTCGACACGGTGGAGGAGCCGGTCGGCTGGGCCACCGGGACGGCGGCCGACGGGTCGGCCGGGGTGGCCGGGGTGGCGACCGGCCCCGACTCCGGGGCGGAGCAGGCCGCGCCGCCGAGGAGGGCCAGGGCGGCCACCGAAAGGGCCACGGCCCGCCGGAGGATCTGGGTGCTGCGGGCGGTGCGGGCGACGACAACGGTCATGGTTCTGTCCTTTGTGGATTGTGGCGCGCGGCGGTGACGCCATCCCAGACGTCACCTCGATCGGACGGGGTTGCCGGTCGCCGGAAGAAATTTCCGCCAACTTTCTCGACGCGAAAGGCGGGCCACCCCGGGGAGGGGTGGCCCGCCTTCGACAGGGCAGATCCGGCTCAGTCGGCGACGCCCAGGATCTGCTGCCCCTTCAGGAACGTCGGCTCCGGCGTCTCGCTGATCTTCCGGCCGTCGCCGTCGAGCAGCACGAGCACGTTGCGGTCACCCACGCCGACCCTGGCGACCAGCGTCCCGTCCGCCTGGAAGTACGCCTGGAGCAGCTTCCGGCCGCCGAGTTCCAGGTCGAGCTTCCTGCCGGTACGCGTGTCGAGCACCGCGTTCACGTCGAGTTCCCGCGCCACGTCGCCCGAATCCTCGTCCGGCCCCCGCAGGCGCAACGCGATCCGGGAGCCGTCCGGGGAGAGGCTGGCGACGTCGAGACAGCTGTCGTCGGCGTTCCCGCCCACGTTCGGGATGGACCGCTGCTTCCGCCCGGACTCGTCCGTCAACATGACCCGCCCCGTCGACCCGTCGGGGAAGGCGAGCACCTTCCCGTCGGCGGACCAGAGCGGGTGGCATCCCCGCAGGTCACCGATCCGGGTGAACTTCCCGGTCGACACCTCGACCACCCCGACCTCGGTGACCATGCTCGGTTCGGCCGAGACGACCCGCGACACGGTGACCCGCTGCGAGTCGGGCGCCCAGGCCGGCGTCCAGCAGTCCGGGTCGACCAGGTTGCCGCGGTAGGTCCGGGCGTCTGTGCCGTCGACGTCGGCGACGTGGAGGTACGAGGAGTCGTCGACCCAGGCCACCCGCTCGCCGTCCGGCGAGACGACCGCGTTGCCGATCGCCGCGATTCTCGGAACGGGGATGAGCCGGACGGGAACGGAGCCCGGTCGGAACGACCAGAGGCGTGCCGGGTCCGCACCCTGCCCACCGGGCTTCGGGCCGTAGAAGACCCGGCCGATGGTCGCGGCCGGCCCCGCCGGCTCGGAGGTCACCGTGGCCTCCGGGGAGGCGGTGGTCGTCGGCGTCACCGCGCTCGGGCTCGGGGCGAGGGTGGTCGAGGGGGTGCCGGCCGGCGCCGGGGTGGGACCGCCGTCGCGGGGCATCAGCGCGAACGCGGTGCCCGTGGCCGCGCCGAGCATCACCACGGCGGCGGCGGAGGTGGCGACGGCGCGCTGGATGCCGAGCCGACGGGAGGTACGCAGGGCCCGGTCGCGCAGGTCGACCGGGCTGACCTCGTCGGCGAGGTCGGCGAGGTCGAGCCGGAGGCGGTCGTCGTTCATCGGGCGCTTCCTTCCAGGACGTACAGCTCGGCGAGTTCCGGGGCGACGGTGCGCAGCTTGGCCAGGGCCTTGGAGGTCTGGCTCTTCACGGTGCCGACGGTGACGCCGAGCAGGTCGGCGGCCTCGGTCTCGGTGCGGTCCTCGAAGAACCGCAGGACCAGCACGGCGCGCTGCTTGGCGGAGAGCTTCTGCAACGCGGCCCGCAGGGTGAGCCGGAGCGTGGTCTGCTGGGCGTGGTCGGGGGCCGAGTCGCCTCCGCGCGGCTCGGGCATCTCGCCCGGCATCGACTCGGCGACCCGGCGGCGCCGCCACCAGGAGACCTGCAGGTGGTACATGGTCTTGCGGGTGTACGCCTCGGCGTTCCCGCTGTGGTGCAGCCGGTTCCACGAGCGGTGGGTCCGGGCCAACGCCGACTGGACGAGGTCCTCGGCGAGGTGCTGGTCGCCGGTGAGCAGGTACGCCGACCGCAGCAGCGCGGGGGTACGGGTCCGCACGAACGAGTCGAACTCACTCAGGAGAGGGTCCACACGAGCCGATCCTTGGGGGTCAGGTGGTGCAGGGTCGTGACGCCATCCCAGACGCCACCCCGGTCCGGCGGGGTTGCCGCCGGCCGCGAAAATCTTCCTCGCTCGCGACAAATCGGATCGCCGACCCGTCGACGCCCGCCGTACGCTGCGCCAATGCTGCTACGCATGTCGACCCTGCTGCTCCGGACCCTGCGCGAGGACCCGGCCGACGCGGAGGTGCCGAGCCACCGGCTCCTGCTGCGGGCCGGCTACATCCGTCGCGCCGCACCGGGCGGCTACACGTGGCTGCCGCTGGGCAAGCTGGTGCTGGACCGGGTCACCGAGGTGGTCCGGCGGGAGATGACGGCGATCGGCGACCAGGAGGTGCACTTCCCGGCGCTGCTGCCGGCGGAGCCGTACCGCACGAGCGGCCGGTGGACGGAGTACGGCGACGACATCTTCACCTTCGCCGACCGGCGCGGTGCCGAGCACCTGCTCGCGCCCACCCACGAGGAGTTGGCCGCGCTGCTGGTCAAGGACCTGTTCACCTCGTACCGGGACTTCCCGGTGACGCTCTTCCAGATCCAGACGAAGTTCCGGGACGAGGCCCGGCCCCGGGCCGGCCTGCTGCGCGGGCGCGAGTTCCTGATGAAGGACGCCTACTCGTTCGACCTCGACGACGCGGGGCTGGCGGCGGCGTACGACCGGCACCGGGGCGCGTACCGGCGGATCTTCGACCGGCTCGGGCTGGAGCACACGATCGTGCGGGCGACGTCGGGGGCGATGGGCGGTTCGGCGTCGGAGGAGTTCCTGGCGGCGACGCCGGTCGGCGAGGACACCTTCGTCGGCTGCACCGCCTGCGACTACGCCGCGAACACCGAGGCGGTGACCACGCCCGCCCCGCCGGCCGGCGACCCGGACGCGCAGCCGGCGGCCCAGGTGCACGACACCCCCGAGACCCCGACCATCGCCAGCCTGGTCGAGTTGGCCAACGCCCGCCGGCTGGGCGGCCGGGACGACTGGACCGCCGCGGACACCCTGAAGAACGTGGTGCTCCGCCTGCGCCGGCCCGGCGCGGAGGAGGCCGAGCTGCTGGTGGTGGGGCTGCCCGGCGACCGCGAGGTGGACCTGAAGCGGCTCGGCGCGGCGGTCGCACCGGCCACCGTGGACGTCTTCGACGGCTGGGACGCCCACCCCGAGCTGGTCCGCGGCTACATCGGCCCGCAGGTGATGGCGAAGCTCGGCATCCGCTACCTGGTCGACCCGCGGGTGGTGCCGGGCACCGCCTGGCTGACCGGCGCGAACGAGCCGGGCCGGCACGCGACCGGGGTGGTCTGCGGCCGGGACTTCGTCCCGGACGGCACGATCGAGGCGGCCGAGGTGCGGGCCGGCGACCCCTGCCCGGCCTGCGGCACCGGTGAGCTGACCATGCGGCGGGGCATCGAGATCGGGCACATCTTCCAGCTCGGCCGCCGCTACACCGACGTCTTCGCCGTCGACGTGCTCGGCCCGGCCGGCAAGCCGGTCCGGCCGACCATGGGCTGCTACGGCATCGGGGTGTCCCGGGCGGTGGCCGCGATCGCCGAGCAGCACCACGACGAGCGGGGACTGGTCTGGCCGGCGGCGGTCGCGCCGTGCGACGTACACCTGATCGCCGCCGGGAAGGGACCGCAGCTGGAGGCGGCGCTGGAGCTCGGCGGGCGGCTCGCCGACGCCGGCCTGCGGGTACTGGTCGACGACCGGACGCACGTCTCGGCCGGGGTGAAGTTCACCGACGCGGAGCTGGTCGGCATCCCCCGCGCCGTCGTGGTCGGCCGCCGCCTCGCCGAGGGGTACGTCGAGCTGCGCGACCGGGCCTCCGGCGAGCGCGTCGAACTGCCGGTGGACGGTCTGGCGGGGCGACTCGTCGCGGAGGTGCACCGGGAGCGCGGCGACGTGTAGCGGGCGCGCCACGGGGTACCGCAGTCCGATCGGCCGGATGTTCTCTGGAGGCTCTCATGACCGGTTACCGGGTCAGCGACGTGATGACGAAGCAGGTCATCTACCTGCCCGCCGAGACCACCCTGGACGAGGCGGCCCGGGTGATGAAGGAGGCGGACATCGGCGACGTGGTGGTCACCGACGGTGCCACCCTCGCCGGCATGCTCACCGACCGGGACATCGTGGTGCGGGCGGTGGCCGAACGCAGCGATCCGGCCGCCACCACGATCGGCTCGATCATCACCCGGGAGGTGGTGATGATCGAGCAGCACTCGACCGCGGCCGAGGCGGCGGCCCTGATGCGGGAGCGGGGCATCCGGCGGGTGCTGGTCTGCGACGCCGATCGCAAGCTGGTCGGCATCGTCTCCCTCGGCGACCTCGCGATGCAGCTCGACCCCCAATCGGCGCTGAGCGAGATCAGCGAGCAGGCCCCGACCGTGTGAGGTGCGCGGAAGGACCCGTCGCACGCGCCGGTAGCGGACGCGGTCCTTCCGCTACCGGCGGTAGCCTCGAAGACATGTCTGCCATGCCGTCCCGGCTGTCCGAGATCGTCGACGAGTTCGCCACCGCGCCCCGCGACGTGGTGCTGGAGATGCTGCTGGAGTACGCCGACGTCGTCCCGCCGCTGCCCGCCGGCTCCACCGACCGGGAGGGCATGGAGCAGGTGCCGGAGTGCCAGACGGCGTTCTTCCTGCGCGCCCGGGTGACGCCGGAGAAGACGGTGGAGACCCTCTTCGACTGCCCGCCCGAGGCGCCCACCACGCGGGCGTTCGCCGGCATCCTCGCCGAGGGGCTGGCCGGGGCGAGCCCGGACGAGGTGCTCGCCGTCCCCGACGACCTCTACCAGCGGATGGGTCTGGCGCAGGCGATCAGCCCGCTGCGGGTGCGCGGCGGCACGGCGATCCTGGCCCGGCTGAAGCGGCAGGTCCGGGAACAGATCGGCTGACCAGGGGGTTGTCAACCGGCATGGAGATCGAGATCTACGCCGACGTGGTCTGCCCCTGGTGCTACATCGGCAAGCGTCGGCTGGAGCAGGCCCTGGAGTCGTACGACGGCGAGGTGACCGTCCGCTACCGGCCGTACCAGCTCGACCCGTCGCCGGTGACCGAGCCGCGCCCGCTGGTCGAGGCGATGGCCGCCAAGTTCGGCGGGCAGGACCGCGCCCGGCAGATGTTCGGACACGTCACCGAGGTGGCGGCGGGCGCCGGGCTGAAGCTCGACTTCGACCGCGCCGTCGCGGCGAACACCTTCGACGCGCACCGGCTGGTCTCCTGGGCCACCGACCGCGGCCGTGCCGCCGAGACGGTCGACGCGCTCTACCGCGCCCACTTCACCGACGGGGTCGACGTCGGCTCCCGGGACGCGCTGGCCGCGCTCGCGGGCGAGGTCGGCCTGGACGCGGCGGAGGCGCGCCGCTTCCTCGACTCCGACGAGCGGGTGGCCGAGGTCTCCGCCGAGCTGGCCACCGCCCGCCAGATCGGGGTGACCAGCGTGCCGACCTTCGTCCTGGCCGGCAAGTACGCGATCACCGGCGCCCAGGAGCCGGAGACGCTGCTCGCCGCGCTGGCCGAGGTGGAGCGCCGCGAGTCCGCCGACTGAACCGACCCGCCCGACCGGACGCCGATGTTTCACGTGCAACGGTATCGACGCCGGTCAGCGGCTAGGCCGGCCGGGCCAGGTCCTCCACCACGCGGGCGCCGGGCAGCGCGCCGAGCGCCGGCCCCGGCAGCGCGATCTTGCTGTGCCGTACGCCGGACCCGATGATCACGTGCGGCGTGGCGACCACCCGGGAGTCGACCAGGATCGGCCACTGCTCCGGCAGGCCGATCGGGGTGATGCCGCCGTACTCCATGCCGGTCAGCTCCACCGCGTCGGCCATCGGCGCGAAACTGGCCTTGCGGACGTCGAGCGCCCGGCGGGCCACCCCGTTCACGTCGGCGCGGGTGGTGGCGAGCACGACGCAGGCCGCGTAGCGGACGACCCCCTCGCGCTTGCCGGCCACCACCACGCAGTTGGCCGACACGTCCAGCCCCACCTCGTACGCGGCGCAGAAGGCGGCGGTGTCGGCCAGCTCGGCGTCGATCGGCGCCACCAGCACGTCGTCGACGTCCACCGGAGCGTCGGCGGGCCACTGCCCGATGGCGGCGGCGACCGGCGGGGCGAGCAGGTCGAGCCGGGTGCGGGCGGGTTCGGTCTTCAGCGTCCCCATCACGCCTGCGATCCTCGCACCGCTCCGCCCGCCCCGCCCACCGGAGCCCGGCCCGTCCCGGGGACCGGTCACCCGGCCCGGGGACTGCCCGCCCGGCGAACGGTCACCGGGCGGTCGGACGTCGATCAACTGCCGGTGAGGAAGCCGTTCTCGCGGAGCAGCGTCCGGTCCCGCGCGGCGGCCAACTCCTCCGCCCGCTCGGCCTGGATCCGGCGCACCTCCATCTCCTCAAGGGCGTGGCGGATGGCGAGTCGGATGACGCCGTACAGGAAGACGAACCCGGCGACGTAGAGGATGACGGTGGCGACCATGGCGAACATGGCGTCACGGTAGGCCGGACGTGAACGCGCAGGCCGTTCATCTTGCGCCGGTTCCCCCGTACGTGTCGGCAAGGTGATCGGCCCAGGTCCGGGCACCCTTCGGGGTCGCCTCGGTGACCAGGCCGCCGGAGCGCAGGGCGCGGCCGACCTTCCCCGGGATCCGCACCGGCAGCAGCGGGCGGCGGGACCGCCGGGCGGCGTTCCAGGCCCGGACCGCCTCGTCGAAGCGGATCACCTCCGGCCCGCCGTACTCCTCGACGCCGTACAGCGGACCGGCCGTGAGCCGCTGGACCAGCCGGCCCGCGACCTCGCCGGGGTCGACCGGCTGGGCGAGCACCGCCGGGTCGCCGATCACCGGGCCGAGCCGGCTCGCGCCGCGCAGCATGCCGTCGAGGAACTCGGGGAACTGGGTGGCCCGCAGCACCGTCCAGGGCACCGGCCCGGCCGCCACGACCTGCTCGGCGGCGAGCTTGTGCCGGTAGTAGGGGATCGGGACCCGGTCCACCCCGACGATCGAGACGTAGCCGAGGTGCCGTACGCCCGCCCGACCGGCGGCGACGACCAGCCGACGGGTGCCGAGCACGTCGACCCGGTGGGTCTGCCGCCCCCGGTTCGGCGACGAGGCCAGGTGCAGCACGGCGTCCACGCCGGCCACCGCCTCGGGCAGCCCTTCCCCGGTGGCCAGGTCGACCACCACCCACTCCGCCGACGGATCGGTACGCGGCCGCCGGCTCGTCGCCCGCACGCTCCAGCCCTCGTCGCGCAGCCGCGGCAGCACCACCCGCCCGAGCCGACCGCCCGCCCCGGTGACCAGCACCCGCATGGTTTCCCCCTTCTCCGGCGTCCCGCGCCCGCCGCGCGGCCACGGTGCTGACGGCGCCACCCCGACGGGCGTGACCGGCTGTGCGCCGGCTCACCCGAACAGATCGGCCACCGTCACGGCGTGACCGGCCGTGCCCCGCTCACCGGAGCAGGTCGGCCGCCGTCATCAGCACGAAGAACCCGATCACGATCTCGCTGACCACCCAGGAGTGCTGCCGGGCCCAGTCCCGGATCCGGGGCAGCACCGTCGCGGCCCGGTGCCCGAGCAGCAGCAGCGCCAGCAGGGGCAGGGCCAGCAGCGCGAGGGTGAGCAGGACGAACGGCAGCAGGTGCCACCAGGGCAGGTCGTGCCGGGCGGCGCTCGCCCCCACGGTGACCATCGTGAGGTCGTCCGACGGCATGGCCAGGAAGAGCAGCACGCCGAGCCGCAGCGCGTAGCCGGGGCCGGCCCGCTGAAGCCCACCCATCCACTTCGGCGTGCCCGCGGTGTGCCGACGCAGGAAGACGACCGCCGCCAGGACGACCAGCAGCGCCAGCACCACCACGTCGATCCGGCTCTCGACCGCGCGACGCCCGCCCCCACCGGCCCCGACGTTGACCTTCACGGCCCGGGTGACCAGCCAGCTCGCCGTCACCCCGCCCGAGACCACGAGCCCCGCGCCGGCCAGGTAGCCCAGGGAGGCGGCACGCGGCCGGTCGGCCGAGGCGAGGAAGACCGCCGCGACCAGCTGGGTCCCGGCGACCATCACCACGGCCATCGGCAGGACGGTCAGGAAGTTCATCGCCCGCCCATCCTCCCGGCCGCGCCGTCCGTCCCGGGCCGATACGCCACATCCCCGGCCCGGACGGCGGCAAGCCGGAGCCGACGCATCCCACCGCGCATCCGGCCGGGCACCGGGCCCGGCCGGATGCGCGGTCAGCAGGGCGCGGTTCAGCCGGACGCGCGAACTCCGGACGCCCCGGGCACCACCCTGCCGGCGAGCAGGACGCCCACCAGGGCCAGCCCGCTCGCCACCGCGAGCGTGCCGGCGTAGCTGCCCGGTCCCGGGGCCGCGCCGGCGGCGAGCACCGCGCCGGTGAGCGCCAGCACGGTCGCCGCGAAGAGCGAGTCGCCCAGTTGCAGGGACGAGCTGTTGCGGCCCTGCTCGCCCGGGGCGGACAGCTCCAGGGTGAGCACCGATAGCGAGGGGTAGAGCAGCCCCATGCCGAGCCCCGCGCCGGCCCAGCCGAGCACTCCGACCCACACCGGCACCGCCGGCGCGACAGCGATCGTCACCACGGCGATGCCGGCCGTGATGCAGGCCAGCCCCGCTCTCGGCAGGGTGGCCCGGGAGCGCGGCGCGGGCATCCGCCCCTGCGCCCAGGAGCCCACCGACCAGGCGAGCGCGCCGGTGGTGAGGACCAGGCCGGCCGCCGTCGGCGACAGCCCACGCTCCCGGGAGAGCATCAGCGGGATCACCACCTCGGCGCCGACGAACGCCGCCGAGGCCAGCCCACGCAGCCCGATCACCGTCGGCAGGCCCCGGCCGGCCCGCAGGAACCCGGCCGGCAGCAGCCGCGGCGCGCAGACCAGCAGACCGACCAGCGCCAGGGCCACCAGGCCGGCGGCGGTGGCGCCGCGCTGCTGGCCCCCGATGTGCAGCAGCGCGGCGCTCACCCCCGCCCCGCAGGCCCAGCCGATCCGGGCCGCCGCGCCGGCCGGCGGTCCCGTCGTCGTCGTGGCCGCGCCGATCGCGCGCAGCCCGGGGTGGACCAGCAGCACCGCCGGCACCGCCACCACCGGCGCCGCCAGGAAGACCCACCGCCAGCCGAGGTGCTCCACGATCAGCCCGGCCAGCGCCGGCCCGACCAGCGACGGTACGACCCACGCGGCGGCGAACGCCGCGAAGATCCGCCGGTGCAGCGTCTCCGGGTACGCCTGCCCGACGATGACGTAGAGCGCCACCGAGAGCAGGCCGGAACCGAACCCCTGCACGATCCGGCCGGCCACCAGGGCGCCCATGGCCGTGGCACTGCCGGCGACGACCAGCCCCACCACGAACCAGACGAGCCCGTGCCACATCGGCGCCCTGGGACCCCGGGCGTCGCACCAGATGCCGGAGGCGACCATCGCGAGCACGCCGGCCGCGAACGGGCCCCCGAAGGCGATCCCGTAGAGGGCCAGCCCGTCGAGGCTGCGGGCGACGGTCGGCATCGCGGTGCCCACCGCGAGCGCCTCGAACGCGAGCAGCGAGACCAGCGCGACGCTGCCGACCGTCATCGCGCGCAGCCGGGGCGCGAAGAGGCCGGCCGCGGGCGGAACCGGGACGGGCGGAGCCGCCGTGGCGGTCACCGCCGGCCTCCCGGGCGGGGCAGCCGGAGCGGCCGGTGGCGGGCGCGGATCCGGGGATCCGCCGAGCCCGCCTCGGAACGGAGCGGTTCGTTCAGCATGGGATCAGCCTCGGACCTCAACCCGTATTGAGGTCAAGGGTGACCCGGCTCTCAGGCCGCTTCCAGCGCCTCCCCGAGCCCCTTCGCCAGCCCGGACAGGTGCTGGTCGGCCAGCAGGTGGCCGGCGGTGATCACCAGCGCCAGCGGCCACTCGATGACCTGGAGCGCGGCGAGCACCCCGAGGCCCGCGTAGTAGGCGAGCTTGTCCGGCGGCGGGACGGCGACCTCCCCGAGCCCCGGGACATCCACCCGCCGGGTGAACGCCCGGATCGTCTCGTGCGCCCCGCTGAGCGGTCGCGTCAGTGTGCTCATCCCGGCCTCCCCGATGACGGTGACAGTGGATCCGGGGTTCCACCGGCGCAGCCGTCCATGCACCGCCGGTGGGGAGAAAATTCCCCTGCTCGAAGGGCATAACGGACGGCCCGCCGGGAAGCCAGGGCGCCGGAGCGGAGGCGTGGGAGGCGAGATGGCGTACGGCGGGAGCAGCAGCAGCGGGGGGCCTGGCCGGCGCCTGTCCGGTCGTACGCCTCGATGACCTCGCTGGGCCGCGCCGCCGGCCGGCTCCTGCCGTCCGTCGCCGTGCCGCAGGTCGTCGGCGAGGCGTCCCGGACCGTCGGCGCCGCCGCCACCCGGCTGGCCCGCGTGGCCGGGCTGACCAAGCGTCGGGTCTGGTCCCGCCCCGGGCGGCACCACATCGAGGTGCACGGCGTCTGCCAGGACGGCGGCGACACCCTCGCCCGGCAGGTCGAGGCGGCGCTGGAGCGGATGCCGGGGGTGGAATGGGCCCGGGTCAACGCCCCGTCGGGCCGGGTGGTCGTGGCCGTCGGTACGCCGGAGCCGAGCCTGCGCGACCTCGTCGCGACCGTCGCCCGCGCGGAACGCACCTGCCCGCACGAGCCGGATCCGGAGATCCCGCCGCCGCACCCTCCCGAGGAGGGGCCGCGCACGCCGCGCACCCTCGGCGGGCTGGCCTCCGACGCCCTCGGCCTGACCATCTCCGCCGCCACGAGGATCCTGCCGTTCACGCCGGTGCCCGGGGAGGTCGCCGGGCTGCTCGGCGCGGTCGACCTGCACCCGAGGCTGCACGCGCTGGCCGACCGGGGCCTGCGCGCCGATCCGCGCGCCGACCTGCTGTTCCCGCTGGCCGAGGCGGTCGTGCAGGGCCTGACCGGCGGCTGGACCGGGATCGTGCTCGACGGCGCGCAGCGGGTGGTGCAGTGGGGTGAGGCGCGGGCCCAGCTCCGGGCCTGGGCGCAGGCGGAGCCACGGCTGACCGGGGACCCGGAGCGGGCCGTCGCCCGGACGCCGAAAATCGAGCGTCCCCGCCCGAAGCCGGACGGCCCGGCCGAGAAGTACGTCGTCCGGATGCTCACCGCCGGCGCCGCCGCCGCGGTCGCCGCCACGCCGGTGGTGGGCCGGAAGCGGGCCGCCGCGCTGGGGCTCTCCGCGCTGCCGAAGGCTCCCGGCAGCGGCCGCGAGGGCTACGCCGCGCAGCTCGGCCGGATCCTCGCCCGGCGCGGGGTGATCGCGATGGACCGCAGCGTGCTGCGCGAGCTCGACCGGATCGACACGCTGGTGCTGGACGCGGCGGTGCTCGGCTCCGACCGGGGCGTGCTGGCGGACCTGGCGCCGCTGGACGGGGCGGACGTCGGACAGGTGGCGACACGCGCGTTCACGCTGTTCGACCCGGCCGCCCCGTGGGAGCTGCGGCGCGCCGACGGCTGGCGGCTCGGGCCGCTGGACGCGCTGGACGCCGAGGACCCGGGTGACACCACCGACAGCCGCCGGCTGCGCGAGGGCGGCGGATCCCTGCTCGGCCTGGCCGACGGCGACACCCTCGCCGCCGTGCTGCGGGTCGACCCGGAGCCCGCGCCGGGCGTGGACGCCCTGCCCACCGCCGCCCGCCAGGCCGGCCTGCGGGTGGTCGTGGCCGGCGACGACGACCAGCGGTACGGCTTCGCCGACGCCCACCTGCCCGGCGGCGACCGGTTGGCCGAGTCGGTGCGGACGCTGCAGTTCGCCGGGGCGGTGGTGATGGTGGCCTCCGGCGACCGGGCCGCGCTCGGCGTCGCCGACTGCGGCCTGGGGATCTCCGCCCCGGAGGACCTGCCGCCCTGGGGCGCGCACCTGCTGGTCGGCACCGACCTGCGGGTGGTGGCGCTGCTGATCGAGGCGACCGGGGTGGCCCGCCGGATGACCCGGCAGAACCTCGGCGTGGCCCTGGCGGGCACGGGCCTCGGCGCGCTGGGGGCGTTCACCGCCGCACCCGAGCAGCTGCCCGGCCGCACCCTCGCCGCCGTGAACGGCGCGGCCGCGCTGGCCTTCGCGCACGGCGTCGTACGGGCGCGCCGCCTGCCCGACCGGGCGGACACCCCGGCACCGGCGGTCACCGCCTGGCACCTGATGCCGTCCTCGGCCGTCCTCGACCAGCTCGGCACCGCGCCGGGCGGGCTGGCCACAACCGAGGCCGAGCGCCGCCGGAGCGGCGGGACCGGGCAGCCCGCCGGGCCGACCGGGCTGCTGCGCGCCTTCGTCGACGAGCTGGCCAACCCACTGACGCCGGTGCTCGCCGCCGGGGCGGTGCTCTCCGCCACCTTCGGCTCGCTGGTCGACGCCGCCCTGGTCGGCGGGGTGGTCGGCGGGTCCGCGCTGCTCGGCGCGGTGCACCAGCGCAACACCGAGCGGTCGCTGGCCGAGCTGCTGTCCCGCTCGGCGGTGACCGCCCGGGTGCGCCGGGACGGCGCGGAACGGGTGCTGCCCGCCGAGGACCTGGTGCCGGGGGACGTCATCCTCCTCGAATCGGGGGACGCCGTCCCGGCCGACTGCCGGGTGCTGGAGTCGGCTGGCCTGGAGACCGACGAGTCCTCGCTCACCGGCGAGTCGCTGCCCGTCGGCAAGACCGACCAGCCGGTCGTCGCCGCGGCGGTCGCCGACCGGCGGTCGATGCTCTACGAGGGCACGACCGTCGCCGCCGGCCAGGGCACGGCGGTGGTGGTGGCGACGGGCGCGGACACCGAGGCCGGGCGGAGCCTGGCGATGGCCCGGCAGGCGCCTCCGGCGAGCGGCGTGGAGGCCCGGCTGGGCAGGCTGACCCGGGCGGCGGTCCCGCTGGCCGCCAGCTCGGCGGTGGCGGTGGCCGGCGCGGGTCTGCTGCGGGGCGTGCCGCTGGCGCAGACCGCCGCGACCGCCGCGAACCTGGCCGTCGCCTCCGTGCCGGAGGGGCTGCCGTTCCTGGTCAGCGCCGCCCAGTTGGCCGCCGCGCGGCGGCTGGCGGAGCACGGCGCGCTGGTCCGCAACCCACGCACCATCGAGGCGCTCGGCCGGGTGGACGTGCTCTGCTTCGACAAGACCGGCACGCTCACCGAGGGGCAACTGATGCTCGCCGGGGTCGGCGACGACAGCCGGTACGCCCCGGTCGACCGACTCGACGACGGTCAGCGCGCCACCCTCGCCGCCGCCCTGCGGGCCACCCCGGCCGCCGCCGACCCGCACGAGCTGGCCCAACAGACCGACCGCGCCGTCCGCTACGGCGCCCAGGCCGCAGGGGTGGTCGAGCAGACCGGCGCGGACGGGTGGGAGGCGGTCGGCGGCCTGCCGTTCGAGCCGTCCCGCGGCTACCACGCCACGGTGGGGCGCAGCGGGGGCCTGCTGCTGCTCAGCGTCAAGGGGGCACCGGAGTCGGTGCTGCCCCGATGCTCCGCGTGGCGTACGCCGGGGGGACGCGACGAGCCGCTCGACGACAAGGGACGCGACGGGCTGCACGCGACGCTCGCCGACCGGGCCGGGGCGGGGCACCGGATCCTCGCCGTGGCCGAGTGCCGGGTCTCGTCGCCGGGCGTCACCGACGAGCAGGTGCGCGACCTGACCTTCCTCGGCTACCTGGCTCTCGCCGACGGGGTGCGGGAGAGCGCCGCCCCGGCCGTGCGCCGGATCCGCCAGGCCGGCGTGCACACCATCATGATCACCGGAGACCACCCGGCGACCGCCGAGGCGATCGCGGCCACCATCAGCCATCACGACGAGCAGCGGGTGGTCACCGCGACGGAACTCGACCAGCTCGACGACGAGGCCCTCGCGGCCCGGCTGGCCGCCACGGACGTGGTGGCCCGGTGCACCCCCGCGCACAAGGTGCGCATCATCCAGGCGTTGCAGAAGTGCGGGCGTACGGTCGCGATGACCGGGGACGGCGCCAACGACGCGCCGGCGATCCGGCTGGCCGACGTGGGCATCGCGCTCGGCCAGCGGGGCACCCCGGCGGCCCGCGCGGCCGCCGACCTGGTGGTCACCGACGACCGGTTGGAGACCATCATCGCCACCCTGGTCGAGGGCCGGGCGATGTGGTCCTCGGTACGCCACGCGCTCAGCATCCTGGTCGGCGGCAACCTCGGCGAGATCGCGTTCAGCGTGCTCACCGCCGCCGCCACCGGCCGGTCGGCGCTCACCGGGCGACAGCTCCTCCTGGTCAACCTGCTCACCGACCTGGCCCCGGCGCTGGCGATCGCGATCCGGCCCCCGGCTGCGGACCACGCCGACGGCCTGCTGCGGGAGGGCCCGGACACCTCCCTCGGCGAGACGATGACCAGGGAGATCGGTTTGCGCGCGGCCGCCACCACGCTGGGCGCCACCGCCGGCTGGACGCTGGCCCGCTACACCGGGCGGCCCCGGCGGGCGGGCACGGTCGCGCTGGTGTCGCTGGTCGGCACCCAGCTCGGGCAGACCGTGCTGGCCGGCGGCACCAGCCCGGCAGTGCTCGCCTCCACCGCCGTGTCGCTCGGGGCGCTGGCGGCGGTCGTGCAGACGCCCGGGGTAAGCCAGTTCTTCGGCTGCACGCCGCTCGGCCCGGTCGGCTGGACCATCGCCACGGGCTCGGCGCTCGGCGCGACCTTCGCCAACGGCGCGCTCACCCGCCTGGTGGAACGCCTGCCGCAGTCCGGCCCGCACGGCGCGGAGCAACCCGACGGCGGCGCGGGCGACACCAGCGACGCGGGCGACGCCGGCGATACTGGCGATACTGGCGACACGGCGTCGTAGCGGTGACCGCCGCTTGAGCCGTCGTCGGCCCTTCCCTGTCGACGCTGTCGAGCTGCCCCACCAACGGGGCTGGCCGGTCCGCCTCAGCCCGTCGGCGTCAGCCGTCGGCCCCGACCCCCGTGGGCCTCACCGGTGAACTTCACCTGAACCCGGCCGCCCGGCCCGCGGCGTCACCTGGCCGCCCCGCCCACCGGTCTCATGGACGGGGCAGCTCGACAGGACCCCGGCCGGCCGGTCAGGAGCCGTCCGGGCGCGTCGGGCAACAACCTGCGACAGGCCGATCCCCCGTACAGAGATCGCCGCCTCCCGGCCGGGGCCGGAGGCCGGCGGCGACCGGTCGTGTCGTGCGGTCGACCGCGCTCGGAGATGGCCTCGATGAGGTCACCCACGGGACGCTCGGGCAGGGAGCGGGCCACGTCGGCGACGGCCACGATGCCGACGAGCTCGTGCCCGTCGATCACCTGGCAGCCGGCGCACGTCAGTCCGCCGGCTGCCAGGTGGCGGCGGCGCGGCGCAGCCGGTCGTTGATCGCGCGGCCGACGCCGACCTCCGGAACCGGCTCGACCACGATCTCGCCGACCCCGGTGGCGTCCAGTTCGTGCAGCGCGTCGAACAGCCGCGCGGCGGCCTCGGTCAGGTCACCGGCGGCGGAGAGCACCTCCACCGCCGCCCAGTCGCCCGCCGGCGGCTCGCGGAAGGCCAGGAAGCCGCGCCGGACCCCGTCGGCTGCCGGCGGCTCCCCGCCCGACGCCAACCGCAACGGCGTACGCGGGGCGTAGTGCGCCGCCAGCGTGCCGGGCGCGACCGGCTGCCCCGAGCTGCCGGGGCGTACGGTCACCTGGCCGACGGCCTCCTCCAGCGCCTCCAGCGGCAGCGCGCCGAGCCGCAGCACCACCGGCCGCTCGCCCCGGGCGTCCACGATGGTCGACTCGATCCCGCACCGCGTCGGCCCGCCGTCGAGCACCACGTCCACGGCCGCGCCCAGGCCCCGCACCACGTGCTCGGCCCGGGTCGGGCTGAGCTGACCGAACCGGTTCGCGCTCGGCGCCGCCACCGGCACCCCGGCCTCGGCGATCAGCGCCCGCGCGTACGTGTTGTCCGGCACCCGGACCGCCATCGTCGCCAGCCCGGAGGTGACGATCGGCGGGATCGCCGCCGGCCGGTCCACGATCAGCGTGAGCGGCCCCGGCCAGAAGCGCTCGGCCAGCGTCGCCACCGCCGGCGGCACCGCCCCGACCAGCTTCTCCAGCTCGGCCGCGTCGGCGAGGTGCGTGATCAGCGGGTCGAAGCTGGGCCGCGCCTTGGCCTCGAAGATCCGGGCGGCCGCACGGGGGTCCAGCGCGTTCGCGCCGAGCCCGTAGACGGTCTCGGTGGGAAAGGCCACCAACCCGCCGGTACGCAGGACGGAGGCGGCCTCGGCAATGCCGCTGCCGGCCGGGAGCACGCGCGGGGATCCGGTCACGATCCGACGCTAACGTGCCGGGGCAGGCGGAGCGCAGGCGGCCGCCGATGTGGCTCGTTCGGTCCCGCGGCGGCACATGCCCGGTTGGATCCCTGCCCGCAGGCCGCAACCGCGCATCGCAGTTCGCACTCTGCCTATCACGGCTGTCCGGCCCGTGGGGGAAGAGTTCGAATCAGCCGGTACGCCCGGGTCGTCCGTGGTTACCTGACGACGGGTCGCGCCCCACTTCAACAGGTGTTCACGGAGATTCCACACTTGGGGTGATTTTGTTGTCAATACGGACATTGGCCCGTATCGGGGCAGCCACCATCCTGGCCGCCGCGATCGGCCTCGGATCGGCCGCACCGGCCTGGGCCGACACCACCATCAACATCGATCCGGCGGACGTCGGCACGACAGCGGCCGCGTTCGGCACCCAGAAATGCGATCCGAACCTCGGCGGCGGCCCCTTCCCGGGCGAGGACGTCTGGGTCTTCGCCCTGCCGTCTCCCAAGCAGCAGGGCACCTTCACCTCGCTGACCATCGAGTTCGCCACGGAGGGCGGCCCCGTCACGGAGACCATCACGACCACGCCCGCCGGCGACCGGGCGATCGTCGGCGACAAGGCGTGGATCAGGACGCCCGCCGGCCTGTCCTCGACCGGGGAACTGGTGAATCCGTTCGCCCTCACCAACGCGACGGCGGTGATCACGGGCACCGACGGCACCTTCGACCTGGCGCAGACCTGCCCGGCGACCGGCGGGACAGCCCGCCCGAGCCTGCCCGTGACCGACACGGGGATCTCCGGCCCGGCGCTCGGCAGGCTCGCCGCGATGGGTGGCAGCCTCGTCGCGGCCGGCCTCGTACTCCTGCTTCTCATGCGGGTGCGCCGCCGCAACGAGGCATGAGTTGAGCGTGAAACAGACCTGACCCGCGGGACCGGAACCAGGGGCATGGCCCACGACGCGATGTCGTGGGCCATGCTGGTCAGAACGCGAGCTTCTCGGTGGCCGTACCGAGCGATGATCCGACATGCACCCGCTGCGCGGTGTCCGATCCCTCCGCAAGCTGCACCGTCTTCGTCACCTTGCCGGTCAGGTCGACGACCTTCAGGCTCGGTCGTTCGGTGAGGTCCCGATCGCCGTAGTCCTTCACGATCAGGTGCCTGCTGTCGTACCAGCCCACCACCGTTCCGGCGGTCGGTACGGAGAACTCCTCTTCGACGGTGCCGGTGGCGGCGTCCACGATCTGGATCCGGTCGCTCCCGAACCGGTTGTCCAGCGCGATCCGGCTGCCATCGGGTGAGAACCCGCTGCCCTCGTCGAGCGAGCCGCCGGTGACGCGAAGAACACGGGTCCGCTTGCCCGACAGGTCGTAGAAGCCGATACCAGTCACCCGGCCCGGCTCGCTCTCGCTATCAGAGACCGAGTGGGTCAGGGCGACCCCCGTTCCGTCGGGTGTCCAAACGAAGGCCAGCCCGTTGGTGTTCTGCGTGCTGACGTCGGGCACCTCGACCTGGCGGGTGGCCAGCGTCGCGGCGTCGACGAGCAGGAAACCAGGGCCGGGGCCGTCTTCCGCCTTCGGCCGATTGGTGATCAGGATCTGCCGACCGTCAGGCGACCAGCTGGCACCCGAGGTGTAGCCGGCGCTGCCCGGCAGCCACCGGACCTTCCCGCTCTCCCGGTTCAGCACCCCTCTCCTCGACGGATGAGCCAGGCTGTTGTCGCCCTCGTGCACCAGCACCTGGCTGCCGTCCGGGGACGGCACCACCTCGTTGAACGGGACCTTGTCGTACTCACCGGTGTCCGGGTCGAGCAACAGCGAATAGTCGTCCGCCGGCCCCGGATCTCCCGGGTTGTTGACCCCGCTGTACGCCGTCACGACGAACGGCTTGGCGGCCGGTCCCGGGCCCGTCCCGGCGGGCGACAGATCGTCGTCGGGGGCGGTCAGGACGCCGACAGCCAGCGGTACAGCGGCCAGTGCCACGGCAAACGCGGCCACGCCGGCCACCGCCAGGCGCGCGGTTCGCTGCCGGCCGGCCGTACGAATCGCGGCCTGAGCCAGGTCCGCCGGCGGGGGCGCGTCGGCGAGCTGGTCGAGCGCTTCGCGAACGGCGTTCTCGAGCTGGGTGGTCACTGGTGAACCTCCTGCGCCAGACGATGGTCAAGTTCAGGGCAGAGTGAGCGGATCCGGTCGAGAGCGCGGACAGCCTGGCTGCGTACCGTCGCCGGCTTGCAGCGCAGAATGTCGGCGATCTCCTCGTCGGGCAGGTCCTCGAAATATCGCAGCACGAGTACCGCCCGCTGTTTCGGCGCCAGGCGGTCCAGGGACGCCCGCAACGCCAGGCTCAGGTCGACTCGGCCGGTGAGGTCCGTGTCGGCCACGTCCGGAACCTGATCGGTGAAGACCTCTCGGCCCCGCATCGGCCGGCGCCACCAGCTCACCTGCTCCCGGTACAACGCTCGGCGCAGATACGCCTCGGGGTGGCCATGGCGGACCTTCCCCCAGTGCCGGTACGCCCTGGCCAGCACCGTCTGCAACAGATCCTCGGCCTGCTGCCGATGACCGGTCAACGCCAGCGCGGTCCGGAACAGCGCATGCGACCGTGCCGCGACAAAGGCGGTGAAGTCCTGCCGCGTCTCAAGATCCATGGAAGCTCCCGCGTCTCATGCTCTTAACAACGCGAGATCGGCATGGCCTGCTGCTTCACCACACCCGCAATCCTGGCCCGCTCCCTGACAGCGGTGCCGGGACCTTGGCAGCGGGCGCCGCACTAACCGTCCGTGGACCTCGTGCGGACTGTCCCCGCTACGCGGACGGGGACGGGGCCTCCGGTGGGCTGCCGGCCGCGTGTAGCGCGTCCGCGACGGCGACACCGAGCAGCACGACGGCAGCGGCGACGGCGGCGAGCAGCGGCGGGCCGAAGATCAGCGGCGGAGCCAGCAGAGCAAGAGCGGCGATGCCGATGACCCGGCGCAGGGCGAGCCGGTTGAAGACGATCCGTTCCAGCCGAATGCGGCCCAACAGGAAGACCGCCGGCCCACCGAGGATGATCGCCAGCCAGGCCAACTGGGACCGCCCACCAGGATGCGCCAGCACGATTTCCGAGCCAGTCGCGGCGGCGACGATGCCGAGCACCATGAGCACATGGGCAGCGCCAGCCGTCCGGCCGGCAACCTCCCGGTTCGACGACATCGCGACGGCCTCCGCCAGCACCTGGCCGGCGCGATAGAAGTAGATCCGCCACATCAGCACGGACGAGACGAATGTGCTCACCAGGGCCGCCGCCGTAGCGAGCGTGGCGGGGTGGTTGGCGTAGGTGACGCCTATCGACACCACCGTCTCGCCGAGTGCGATCAGCAGCAGTTGCTGGTATCGCTCGGGGAGGTGTCGGGTGCTGGCCATCCCCCAGCCGCTGATAGTTGGTCGGCGCATGCCGGGTACCGGCCAGCCGAACTGCGCCGCCACCAGGTCCACCGTGATGGCGATCGACCACAGGGCGACCCGGTGGTTTCCGTGCATCACCGCCCCGGTGAGCCAGATTACGCCGGAGACGCTCGCCCAGATGGCCAGGCGGGTGTAGAGCGCCCGTATCTCCTCGTGCTCCCGCAACAGCGGCCGGAGCAGCAAGGGGCGTCCAACCTGCAGCAACACGTACACAACGGCGAACGAGGCGCCGCGTGCCTCGAACTCGTACGGCAGGGATGTCGCCATGATCAGCAGGCCGAACGCGCTGACCAGGACCAGCAACTGGATCCAGCGGTTGCGGCAGTCGAACCGGCTCGTGATGTACGCGGTGGTCGTCCACAGCCAGAGCAGCGGCAGGGCCAGAACCATCGTGTACGGCAGCGACAGCCACTGCTGGCGCACGTTGTTGGAGAGAAGGTCCGGCACCATCCGGCTGACGACCCCGAGCAGGGCGAAGACCAGCACCAGGTCGAAGAACAGTTCCAGAAAGTTGGCCTGCCGAGCGTCCTCTTCGCCACGCAGGATGTCCTCGGACTGCGCCGGCTCCGATGACTGCCCCATCCGCCCATGGTCGCCGGAGGATTGTCTTGTGCGCGCCGATTTAGCCCGCTTCATCACCTGGCCGACCTCACGGCGCAGCCGTGGACCCTCGAAGCCTGGCTGACCGGGTGCCCACTATCCGGATGGTGGCAGACACCTACGGGCACGTCCTGCCCGCGCGGCCTCGGCCATCGACCGGGTCCTAGGTGAGGAGGGAGCGGCGTGACCGCTTGGCTGCACTCGGAACCGAGATCAACCGATGGAAGTGCTGGTGGAGCCCAGGGGACTCGAACCCCTAACCCCTGCCTTGCAAAGGCAGTGCTCTGCCAGTTGAGCTAGGGCCCCGGGGCGGACGTGCCGCCGGTGCTGGCAGTGGTCGGTGCGCTCAGCGCAGGTCGGGCGCGGTGGTCGCCTCGTGCCAGAGGGCGCGCTCGTCGCTGGAAGCCTTGATCTTCTTGGCGACCACGGCCGCCACCGCGACGACGCCGGCAAGGACCAGAAGCTTCTTGAACATTTGGGGCCTACCCTCGCGCTCGACTGCCGTCGGACGAATGTGCGGTGGGGCTAGCTGGAATCGAACCAGCGACCTCAGAGTTATCAGCTCTGCGCTCTAACCGACTGAGCTATAGCCCCGCGTAGCGACGAGCGCAACATTAACCCATCCGCCCGCCCGGCCCCAAATCGGGGGCCGCCCGGACATCGGGTGTCGCCGTCGCCCCTGAACCTACCGGAGGCGCCGCGCCCGGCCCAGGCGATTTCGCCGGCCACGCGACACCTTGCCCGGCGCCTGCTCCCCGACGCACGGAAGCCGGGGCTCCGCGCATCGGCGGTGCCCCGGCTACCCGAGGTGGATCAGTCGCGCTCGGCGAGGGTCAGCTCGATGCCCCCGACCAGGTCGGCGCAGACGTTGTAGACGAACGCCCCGAGCGTGGCGAGCGCCGTGAACAGCACGACGTTGACCAGGCCGATCAGCGCCGAGCTGAGGATCACGCCCTTGGCGGTGATCTGGAAGCCGCTGGTGCTCTGACCGCCGCCCGCGCTGACCAGGTCGGTCAGGCTGTCGTTGACGCTGGCGAACACGCCCATCGCGTCGAGGGCCAGGTAGAGCACCGAGGTGGCCACCACCACGACGATGAAGAGCACCACCGAGACGGCGAAGGCGAACTTCATCACGGACCAGGGGTCGATCCGCTTGAGGTTCAGCCGGGCCCGGCGTGGTCCGCGCGACGCGGCCGAGCTGACCGACGTACGCGCTGCGCGTACCGCCTCGCCCACACGCGCGGCCCCGACGGCGGCCGCGCCGCTGATGCCCGGCGGCAGGCCGCCGCCGCTGGCCGGCCGGCCGGCGCCGGTCGGACGGCCACCGTCCGGCTGCGGCTTGGCCGTGCCGGTGACGCGGGGCTGGGTGCCCGTGGCAGTGCCCGTGACCCGCGGCTGTGTGCCGGTGGCGCCGGTCGGCTGGCCGGCGCCGACCGTGAGCGGCTGGGTCGTCGTCGGCTTGGCGGCGGTCGCCGTGGCGGCGGGGGCCGGCTTGTCGACCCCCACCGTCTCGGTCCTGTCCGCCGCGTCCGCGTCCTCGGAGGGCTTGTCCGGCGGCGGTGTCATGCCGGGAGCCCGGGTGAATTTCGGGGCAGGCGCGTCGGCGGGGACCGTCGCCCGGCCCACGGCCGCGCGGCCGGTCGCTGGTGTGCCGCTCTTGGCGGCCTCCTCGTCGACCGGGTTGGCCGAGGTCCCCGTGTTCCCCGACTTCGCCTGTGTCTCCGTCATTCAACTAGTCCTGTTCGTCAGGCTCGTCGGCATTGCGAGCAATCGCCACGATAGTCACGCCGTCCGGAAGGTCCATCAGCTTGACCCCCATTGTGTTCCGATCACGCGTACGGCGTACAGGCTTCACCGGAGTCCGAATGACACCACCGTTACTGGTGATCGCGAACAGCTCGTCGTCCGGGTCGATCACCACCGCGCCGACCAGACCACCACGTCGCTCCGTGATCTTCGCAGTCAGCACGCCCTTACCTCCCCGGCCCTGGACCGGGTATTCCTCGATCGGGGTACGTTTCGCGTAACCACCGTTCGTGGCCACCAGGACGTCCAGCCCCTCGCGGACCACCTCCATGGCCAGCAGGATGTCGTCCTCGCTGAAGCGCATGCCGATCACGCCCGAGGTGGCCCGACCCATCGGGCGCAGCGCCTCGTCGCTCGCGTTGAACCGGATCGCCTGCGCGTTCTTGGAGACCAGCAGCAGGTCCTCCTCCGGGGCGACCAGCGCCGCCCCGACCAGCTCGTCCTCGTCGCGCAGGTTGATCGCGATGATGCCGCCGGACCGGGGGGAGTCGAACTCCTCGAGCCTCGTCTTCTTCACCAGGCCGTTCTTCGTGGCGAGCACCAGGTAGGGAGCCACCTGGTAGTTCGGGATCTCGATGATCTGTGCGATCTGCTCGTCGGCCTGGAACGCGAGCAGGTTCGCCACGTGCTGGCCCTTGGCCACCCTACTGGCCTCGGGCAGCTCGTACGCCTTGGCCCGGTAGACCCGACCCTTGTTGGTGAAGAACAGGATCCAGTCGTGGGTCGAGCAGACGAAGAAGTGGCTGACGATGTCGTCCTGCCGCAGCGTCGCCCCGCTGACGCCCTTGCCGCCACGCCGCTGGGAGCGGTAGAGGTCGACCTTGGTCCGCTTGGCGTAGCCGGTGCGGGTGATGGTGACGACCACGTCCTCGCGGGCGATGAGGTCCTCCATCGAGACCTCGCCCTCGAACGGCACGATCTTCGTCCGCCGGTCGTCGCCCCACTTGGCGACGATCTCGCCGAGTTCCTCGGAGACGATCTTCCGCTGCCGCTCGGGCTTGGCGAGGATGTCCTTGAGGTCGGCGATCTCCAGCTCCAGCTTGGCCAGGTCGTCCAGGATCCGCTGGCGTTCCAGCGCGGCGAGCCGGCGCAGCTGCATGTCCAGGATCGCGGTCGCCTGGATCTCGTCGATCTCCAGCAGCCGGATCAGGCCCTGCCGGGCGTCCTCCACCGTGGGCGAGCGCCGGATCAGGGCGATCACCTCGTCGAGGGCGTCCAGCGCCTTGGCCAGACCGCGCAGGATGTGCGCCCGCTCCTCGGCCTTGCGCAGCCGGAACGCCGTCCGCCGGCGGATCACGTCGATCTGGTGGTCGACGTAGTAGCGGATGAACTGGGCGAGGTTGAGCGTGCGCGGCACACCGTCGACCAGCGCCAGCATGTTGGCGCCGAAGGTCTCCTGGAGCTGGGTGTGCTTGTAGAGGTTGTTCAACACCACCTTGGCGACGGCGTCGCGCTTGAGCACGAGCACGATCCGCATGCCCGTACGCCCGGAGGACTCGTCGCGGATGTCGGCGATGCCGCCGAGCTTGCCCTCCTTGATCAGCTCGGCGATCCGCTCGGCCAGGTTGTCGGGGTTGACCTGGTAGGGCAGCTCGCTGACCACCAGGCAGGGGCGGCCACGCTTGTCCTCCTCGACCTCCACCACGGCGCGCATCCGGATCGACCCGCGCCCGGTGCGGTACGCGTCCTGGATCGCCTGGGTGCCGACGATGAGGCCGTGGGTGGGGAAGTCGGGGCCCTTGACGATCTCGATCAGCGCGTCGAGGGTGGTGGCCTCGTCCTCGTCCGGGTGCTCCAGGCACCACTGCACCGCCGCGCCGATCTCGCGCAGGTTGTGCGGCGGGATCTTGGTGGCCATGCCGACCGCGATGCCCTCGGAGCCGTTGACCAGCAGGTTGGGGATCCGCGACGGCAGGATGGTGGGCTCCTTGGCCCGGCCGTCGTAGTTGTCCTGCAGGTCGACGGTGTCCTCGTCGATGTCCCGCAGCATCTCCATCGCCAGCGGGTCGAGCTTGCACTCCGTGTACCGCATCGCGGCGGCCGGGTCGTTGCCGGGCGAGCCGAAGTTGCCGTTGCCGTCGACCAGCGGGTAGCGCAGCGACCAGGGCTGCGCCATGCGGACCAGCGCGTCGTAGATCGCCGAGTCGCCGTGCGGGTGGAACTGACCCATCACGTCGCCGACGACGCGGGAGCACTTCACGTAGCCGCGGTCCGGGCGGTAGCCGGAGTCGAACATGGCGTAGAGGATCTTGCGGTGGACCGGCTTGAGCCCGTCCCGGACGTCCGGCAACGCCCGCCCGACGATGACGCTCATCGCGTAGTCGAGGTAGGAGCGCTGCATCTCCACCTCGAGCCCGACCGGTTCGATGCGGTCGTGCGCGACGACGGCGCCGACCGTCTCGGGAACCTCGGGCTCGTTCGGTGTGGACTCGGGGATATCGGTCACTGTTAACCCTTATCAGACTCAGAGTCGTTTTCGTGCTGTGGATAACGGCTGTGGAAACCGGCCATGCTGTGGATAACTCTGTGGATTGCCGGGCCGACCGGTGGATGACCGGTCGGCCCGCCGAGCCCCGTCAGATGTCCAGGAACCGGACGTCCTTGGCGTTGCGCTGGATGAACGAGCGGCGAGCCTCGACGTCCTCACCCATCAGCACGCTGAACAACTCGTCGGCGGTTGCCGCGTCGTCGAGCGTGACCTGACGCAGCGTACGCGTCGCCGGGTTCATCGTGGTCTCCCACAGCTCCGGGTAGTTCATCTCGCCGAGACCCTTGAACCGCTGGATGTCGTCCGGCTTCGCGTTCGGCTTCTTCTGCTGGCGCAGCGCGATCAGCCCGTCCCGCTCCCGGTCCGAGTACGCGTACTGCGCGTCGTCGCCCCGCTTGTTCCACTTGATCTTGTAGAGCGGCGGGGCGGCCAGGTAGACGTGCCCCAGCTCGACCAGCGGGCGCATGAAGCGGAAGAGCAGGGTGAGCAGCAGCGTCTGGATGTGCTGGCCGTCGACGTCCGCGTCGGCCATCAGCACGATCTTGTGGTAGCGCAGCTTCTCGATGTCGAAGTCGTCGTGGATGCCGGTGCCCAGCGCGGTGATCAGCGCCTGGACCTCGTTGTTCTTCAGCACCCGGTCGATCCGGGCCTTCTCCACGTTGAGGATCTTGCCGCGGATCGGCAGGATCGCCTGGGTCCGCGGGTCGCGGCCCTGCTTGGCCGAGCCGCCGGCCGAGTCACCCTCGACGATGAAGACCTCGGACTCGCGCGGATCGGTGGACTGGCAGTCGGCCAGCTTGCCGGGCATCGAGCCGGACTCCAGCAGCGACTTGCGCCGGGCCAGCTTGCGCGCCTGCTGGGCGGCGATCCGGGCCCGGGCGGCCTGGGACGCCTTCTGGATGATGATCTTCGCCTCGGCCGGGTTCCGGTCGAACCAGTCCACCAGCCACTCGTTGCAGACCCGCTGCACGAAGCTCTTCACCGGGGTGTTGCCGAGCTTGGTCTTGGTCTGGCCCTCGAACTGCGGGTTGGTGAGCTTGACCGAGATGATCGCGGCCAGGCCCTCGCGGATGTCCTCGCCGGAGAGCTTCTCGTCGCCCTTGAGCAGCTTCTTCTCCGCGCCGTACCGGTTGACGACGCTGGTCAGCGCGGCCCGGAAGCCCTCCTCGTGGGTGCCGCCCTCGTGCGTGTTGATGTTGTTGGCGAAGGTGTAGACCGACTCGCCGTACGACTCGTTCCACTGCATGGCGATCTCGACCGACATGCCCTCCTCCTCGGCGCCGAACTCGACCACCGTCCGGTGGATCGGGTTCTTCGAGGCGTTGAGGTGCCGGACGAAGTCCGCGATGCCGCCCTCGTAGCGGAAGGTGACCTCGCGGATCTTGCCTTCCTCGCCCTCCGGAACCCGCTCGTCGAGCAGGTGGATGGTGAGGCCGCGGGTGAGGAAGGCCATCTCCTGGAGCCGCCGGTAGATGGTCTGGAAGTCGAAGTCGACCGTCTCGAACACGTCCGCGTCGGGCCAGAAGGCGACCGCGGAGCCCGTCCGGTCCGTCGTCTCGCCCTTCTCCAGCGGGGTCGGCTTGGAGTTGTGGTACTGCTGCCGCCAGACGAAACCGGACTTGTGGATCTCCACCGCCATCTTCGTGGAGAGGGCGTTCACCACGGAGACGCCCACGCCGTGCAGACCGCCGGAGACCGCGTACGCCTTGCCGTCGAACTTGCCGCCCGCGTGCAGCACCGTCAGCGCCACCTCGACACCCGGCTTCTTCAGCTTCGGGTGCAGGTCCACCGGGAAGCCCCGGCCGTTGTCGGTGACCCGGACCCCGCCGTCGGCGAGCAGCACCACGTCGATCGTGTCGCAGTGCCCGGCGAGCGCCTCGTCCACCGCGTTGTCGACGACCTCCCACACCAGGTGGTGCAGACCACGCTCGCCGGTCGACCCGATGTACATACCGGGCCGCTTGCGGACCGCCTCCAGACCCTCGAGAACGGTGATCGACTCTGCGCCGTACTCCTGCTTGTCCTGCGCTGCCACCCTCGGCCACTTTCTCGCGCCGTGCGCGCCTGGTGGCGCGTCGGGCGCGGGTTCGGCGGACAGGACGCGACGTCGGCACGCGGACCGGCACCGGGGACAATTCCGGGGTACGGGTCGAACGTGCCGGTCGCCGCGGTTGCCCGCGGATCGCGATCGGCTCGACCTGGCATGGAGAATGATCGCGGGCCCCGCACCGGGCCCGTGTCTCGTCGCTCCGCACCGGGTCTTCGTCTCGGGGTCAATCTTACTGTGCGGCAGCGACAGAACCACCACTCGGCACCCCTGCGAGGCGTCTCAGACCGACGTAGCCGGCCGAACCGCGCCGCCCGCGACTCCCCCTACACGCAAGGGCCCGATCGAGGGCGCGACCGGCCGACGATCGGTGTCGGCCGGCGGCCAGGAGAGACCCGCCCCGCCGCGCCGACAGCCCGGCCTTGATCTTTTCCGGCCGGAACCGGACGATCGACCCGATCGAACCGACACACGCTCATTAAGAGGTGACACCAGATGGGGCTGGACAACGTCGCGGTGCAGTGGCCGCGGACCGGCCGCTTCTACGATCCGGTCGCGCCGGCGGAGTTCGTCGACTTCGGCGACATCGTCGACATGCCGCGTATCTCCGCGCCGACCGCGGCGCTCGCCGAGCTGATCGCCAAGACCGGCACCGTCCGGGCCACCGCGTACACCGAGCTGGTGGACCTGCTGCTCGGGCTCGAAGGTGTGCTCTACGCCACCGACGCCGCGGCCGAGGACGAGGACCCGGTGATCGACCCGGACGGCTGCGCCTGGATCGCCGGCGGCGTCGAGCGGTTCGTGGCGGGCCACCGCCCGCACGGCGAGGCGGTGACCTTCGACTCGGTGAGCCAGGTGCTGCGGTCGCTGCTCGCCGACGGGCGGCTGGCCGAGCAGCAGTTGCGCTGGCTCGACAGCCGGCTGGACGCGCTACGCGACGAGAGCGGCGCGCCGCCGCAGTGGAACTTCACCTGTGCCGAGCTGAGTGTGCTGGCCGCCTTCTACCGGCGCTGCGCCGACCGCGGCTTCGCCGTCTACGCCGACGCCTGACCCGGCGCCCCGCCCGATCCGCGTGGGTCGGGCGGGGCCGCGGCGCCGGCGCGGTTGGCGGCGGTGATGACCCGGGTCAGCACGGTGTGCAGGTGACGCAGGTCCGCGATCGGCAGGCCCAGCCGCTCGACGATCGCGGGCGGGATCTGCTCCGCGCGCTCCCGCAGGGCCTCACCGGCCGGGGTCAGCGTCACCGCGAGGCTGCGCTCGTCGGCGGGGTCGCGCTCCCGCCGGACGTAGCCGTTCGCCTCCAGGCGCTTGAGCAGGGGCGACAGCGTGCCCGGGTCGAGCTGCAACAGGCGGCTGAGCTCGCGTACGGACAGTGGCGCGTACTGCCACAGGGCGAGCATCACCAGATATTGCGGGTGGGTCAGCCCCATCGGCTCCAGCAGCGGCCGGTAGACCGCGACCACGCCGCGCGCGGCGACGGAGAGCGCGAAGCACACCTGCTGCTCCAGTGCCAGGGGATTCCCGTCGAAATCGTCGGGCACGGGCTGGACCTCCTCGTCGTCGTTGCTATCGTACCAATGGTTGGGGTACTAATTATTTGCACGCTAACGGAAGGGTCAGTCGATGAGCGAGGAGAAGCCGGCTCCGAAGGGCTCTGGCGAGGGTGGCTGGCTGATGGCGTGGGCCTTCCGGCGCTGGGCCGGCCCGCCGGAGGTGCAGGGTGCCGTGCAGGGTGGCTCCAACGAGGCCCGTGAGGCCTGGAAGCAGGACCTGGAACGCCGCAAGCAGTGGAGCCGCGAGCAGCGGGAGCGCAAGCGCGCCGAACGGGAGGCCCGGCGCGGCGGTCACTGACCGTCAGCCGAAGCGGTCACTGACCGTCAGCCGTAGGTGTCCCGGGGGCCGCGTCCGCGTACCCGGCGGGGGCCCTTCGACCAGGAGGGCGCGGCGGGGCCGTGGATGTGCAGCTTGCGCACCACGTTGTGGCCGACCTCGCGGGCGATCTGCTGGAGCAGCGAGCCGGCCAGCAGCCGTAGCTGGGTGGCCCAGGCGGTCGACCGGGCCTCCACGGTCAGCTCGCCGTCCTCCAGCTTGACCGGTCGGCTGTGCTGGGCCACCTCCGGGCCCACCACCCGCTCCCAGGCGCCGAACACGGTCGCCTCCGCCGCCGGCTGCTGCCAGCCGCGCGCCTTCACCAGCCGGTTGAGCACCGCGCCGAGGGGCTGCGGGTCCCGCGGGTCCGGCCCCGGGCCCGAGTAGCCGCGCAGGCGGCGCTGCGGGCCGCCGTCGCCGTCGCCACCCGCGCCACCGCCGGGGGCACGCCGGCGGGTGCGCGCCGCCGCCTCCCGCCGGGCCCTGGCGGCGTCGAGCACCGCCCGGGCCAGCTCCGGCCCGCTGGCGCCGGCCGGGGCGTCCCCGCCGCCCGCCGCGCCGCCGGAATCACCTGTCGTCCTGCCGGAGTCGTTGCCGGCCGGCCCGCCGCGCCCCGGACCCAGGCGGGCGGGGGGCAACTGCTCATCCGACACGGCGCACCGTCCCCTCGCCGACGGCGTACCGGGTGCCGCGCAGGGACGCCGGCACGTCGTCGTCGACCGCGCAGGTCACCAGCAGCTGGCTCGCCCCGCCGACCAGCCCGGCCAGCCGCTCCCGCCGCCCGGCGTCCAGCTCGGCGAAGACGTCGTCGAGCACCAGCACCGGCTCGACGCCGTCTGAGCGGAGCAGGTCGTACCCGGCCAGCCGCAGCGCCAGCGCGTACGACCACGACTCGCCGTGGCTGGCGTACCCCTTGGCGGGCAACGGACCGAGGGTCAGCGCCAGCTCGTCGCGGTGCGGGCCGACCAACGTGGTGCCCCGCTCGACCTCGGCGGTGCGGGCCTCGGCGAGCGCGGCGGTCAGCGCCGCCGCCAGCGCCGCCCGGTCGGTGGTCGGCTCCGCCAGCTCCACCGAGGGCCGGTACGTAATCCCGGCCGCCCCCCGGCCCGCCGCCACCGCGTCGTACGCCTTGGCCACGTGCGGGGCGAGCGCGGCGACCAGCTCCAGCCGGCCGGCGAGCAGTTCCGCGCCGTGCCGGGCCAGGTGGGTGTCCCAGACCGCCAGGGTCGACAGGTCCCCGCCCCGCGACCCGCCCGTCTTGCGGGCGAGGTACGCCGTGCGCAGCAGGGCGTTGCGCTGCTTGACCACCCGCTCGTAGTCGGCGCGCACCCCGGCGTAGCGGGGCTGGCGGCTGACCAACAGGTCGTCGAGGTAGCGGCGGCGCTCCGCCGGGTCGCCCCGGACGAGCTCCAGGTCCTCCGGGGCGAACAGCACGAGCCGCAGCGCGCCGAGCACGTCCCGCGCCCGGCGGGCCGGGGAGCGACCCAGCCGCGCCCGGTTGGCCTTGCCCGGCACGATCTCCAGCTCGACCAGCAGCTCGCGCCCCTCGTGCACCACGGCGCAGCGGATCACCGCCGAGGCGGCGCCCATCCGGACGAGGGGGGCGTCCGTGGCGACCCGGTGCGAATCCAGGGTCGCCACGTAGCCCAGCGCCTCGACGAGATTCGTCTTGCCGACGCCGTTGGCGCCGATCAGGACGTTCGCCCCCGGCTCCAGGTCCACGCCGACCCGCTCGTACGAGCGGAAGTCGACCAGTTCGAGCCGGCGGACGTACACAGCCTGTGGATACCGGTCAGCGCTTACGGACGGCGTGCCCGCCGAACTGCTGACGCAGCGCGGCGACGGCCTTCATGGCCGGCGAGTCGTCCTGCCGGGAGGCGAACCGGGCGAAGAGCGAGGCGGTGATCACGTTCAGCGGTACGGCGAGCCGGACCGCCTCGTCGACCGTCCACCGGCCCTCGCCGGTGTCCTCCGTGTAGCCGCTCAGCTCGGCCAGCTCCGGGTCCTCGTCGAGGGCCCGGTCGAGCAGGTCGAGCAGCCAGGAGCGCACCACGGTGCCCTCGCGCCAGGACTTGAACACCCCCGGCACGTTGGTGACCAGCTCGGACTTCGCCAGCAGCTCGTAGCCCTCGGCGTAGGCGTGCATCAGACCGTACTCGATGCCGTTGTGCACCATCTTGGCGTAGTGCCCGGCGCCGACCGGCCCGGCGTGCACGAAGCCGAACTCGCCCTCCGGCTTCAGCGACTCGAAGATCGGCATGAGCCGGTCGACGTGCTCCCGGGCGCCGCCGACCATCAGCGCGTAGCCGTTCTGCCGGCCCCAGACGCCGCCGGAGACACCGACGTCGAGGTAACCGATGCCCTGCTCGTTGAGCCGCTCGGCGCGCGGCGCGTCGTCGCTGAACCGCGAGTTGCCGCCGTCGATGATGATGTCGCCCTCGCCAAGAACGCCGGCGAGCTCGTCGATGGTCGCGTCGGTGACACCGGCCGGGACCATGACCCAGACCGCGCGCGGAGACTCCAGCTTCTCCGCCAGCTCCGCCAGGGTCGCGACGTCGCTCAGCTCCGCGTTGTGGTCGAAGCCGACCACCTCGTGCCCGGCGGCGCGCAACCGCTCGCGCATGTTGCCGCCCATCCGGCCGAGCCCTACCAGGCCGAGCTGCATGTGTTCCTACCTCCGTGCGTCGGGGTCTTCTCGGGCGCGATCAGCGGGAGACGCGGATCGGCATGATGAGGTAGCGGTACCCCGGGACGACCTCGCCATCCTCGCCGGCGGGCGAAATCACCGCGGGCTTGAAGGCGTCGACGAACGAGAGCACGGCGAACTGGGCCCCCAGGTTGGCAAGGCCGTCGATCAGATACTGCGGGTTGAAGCCGATGGTGAGCGGGTCGCCGGTGAAGGTGGCCTCCATGGCCTCGCTGGCCCGCGCCTCCTCGGTGCCGCCGGCCTCGACCACCAGGCCGTCGGCGCTGAAGCTGAGCAGCACCGGGGTCGCCCGCTCGGCCACCAGGGCGACCCGCTTGACGACCTCGATCAGGGTGCTGACGGGCACCCGGGCCTCGGCGTTGTGGGTGGCCGGGAAGAGCGAGCGCACCGGCGGGTAGTTCGCGCCGTCGAGCAACCGGCTGGTGGTGCGCCGGGTGCCGCCGGCGAAGCCGATCATCCCCTCGCCGGCCGCGCCCTGGGAGAGCGCCATGGTGACCTGGCCGCCGAGCGGACCGAGGGCCTTGGCGGTGTCGTGCAGCGTCCGGGCCGGCACGAGGGCGTTGATGCTGACCTCGGGGTCGTCCGGGTTCCACTCCATCTCGCGCAGGGCCAGCCGGTAGCGGTCGGTGGCGAGCATGGCCAGCGTGCCGCCGGAGAGTTCGATGCGTACGCCGGTCATCATCGGCAGCGTCTCGTCGCGGCCGGCGGCGACGGCGACCTGGGCGACGGCGGCGGCGAAGGCGGCCGCGTCGACGGTGCCGGCGCTCTCCGGCATCTCCGGCAGGGACGGGTAGTCCTCGACTGGCATGGTGGGCAGGGTGAACCGGGCGCTGCCGCAGACCAGTTCGAGGTGCGCCCCGACGGCGGCGATGTCCACCGGCTTGGCGGGCAGCGCCTTGGTGATCTCGGCAAGCAGCCGGCCGGAGACCAGGGCGGCCCCGTCGGCGTCCCCCTGCACCTCGACGGTCACCTGGCTGGAGACCTCGTAGTCGAAGCCGGAGACCTGCAGGTTCCCGTCCGTGACGCGCAGCATCACGCCCGCGAGCACCGGTACGGACGGCCGGTTGGGCAGGCTCTTCGCGGTCCAGGCCACGGCCTCGGCGAGCGCGTCGCGCTCTACTCGGAACTTCATCAATGCCTCCGCGTCGACGTCAGCGACAACTCTCTCATGCCGACCGCTGCCTACCGACCCGCCTGTCCGTGCGGGTACCCATCGCACCTTAGGGCGCGCGGGCATCGGCTGTGCGCCCGACCCCGTGGACTCCCCGGTGCCGGAGGCCCGCCCACGGCGGATCCGGCCAATCCACAGGAAGTCCAACGGTGGTGATTGGTTTTTGTTGTCTTAGAAGAGATAACCCGTCATCTTCATCGCACCTGTGCAAACTGTGGAGAACTGCCGTCTGCGCAGGTCAGACACGTTATCCACCGGTGGTTTGGCTGTGGAGAACCAGGGGTACAACCCGTGTCGCGATCCACAGCCGGCGACTTCCCCCAGGTTTTCCACCGTTGTCCACCGGTTGTCCACCGGTAATCCACGGACTTTCTCCCCAGTCCTGTGGACAGGCGGAACCGGCTCGACGGGCGTCATCCCCAGAACCTTCAACAGTTCGCCCACAGGCGGACCGTCGTCGGTGGACAACGACGACGTTGTCCCCAGGCGTCCACAGCGTCGTCCCCAGGGTTTCTCCACAATCTGTGGGTAACCGAGGATTGTGCGGACGGTAGTTATCCACAGGCGGTGGACGACGAGCTGTGGACAACGATCCGGGCGGTGGACGGACACGGCTTCGATGGTGTGGTCTCCACCATGTCGAGGGTCAAGCCCGGGCCGGCTGTGGAGAAGGAAGAAGCGCCCGGCCGGTGGTCCGGCCGGGCGCTTCCGTCACTCCTCGCCCCACCGCGCGCGACGGTGGGCGTACGCGTCAGGTGTTCTGCTTGATCCGGTTCGTCAGCTCGGCGATCTGGTTGTAGAGCGAGCGGCGCTCGGCCATCTGCTGGCGGATCTTGCGGTCGGCGTGCATGACGGTGGTGTGGTCCCGCCCGCCGAACGCCTGCCCGATCCGGGGCAGCGACAGGTCGGTCAGTTCCCGGCACAGGTACATGGCCACCTGGCGGGCGTTCACCAGCACCCGGGAGCGGGAGTGCCCCCGCAGGTCCTCCAGGCTGACGCCGAAGTACTCGGAGGTGGAGACCATGATCTGGTCGGCGGTGATCTCCGGCCCGGCGCCGTCGGGGATGAAGTCCCGCAGCACCTCCTCGGCGAGCGACAGCTCGACCGTGGACCGGGTCAGGCTGGCGAACGCCGTCACCCGGATCAGCGCGCCCTCCAGCTCCCGGATCGAGTTCGACACCCGCGAGGCGATGAACTCCAGCACGTCCGGCGGGGCGTAGAGGCGCTCCTGCGCCGCCTTCTTCTGCAGGATCGCGATCCGGGTCTCCAGGTCCGGCGGCTGGATGTCGGCGAGCAGCCCCCACTCGAACCGGGTACGCAGCCGGTCCTCCAGGGTGGCGAGCTGCTTCGGCGACCGGTCGGAGGTGATCACGATCTGCTTGTTGGCGTTGTGCAGCGTGTTGAAGGTGTGGAAGAACTCCTCCTGGGTGCGCTCGCGGGTCTCCAGGAACTGGATGTCGTCGATCAGCAGGATGTCGACGTCGCGGTAGCGCCGCTGGAACGCGCTGGTCTTGTCGTCCCGGAGCGAGTTGATGAAGTCGTTGGTGAACTCCTCGGTCGAGACGTACCGGACCGAGCGGGCGTTGCCCAGCGTCGTGGCGTAGTGCCCGATGGCGTGCAGCAGGTGCGTCTTGCCCAGCCCCGAGCTGCCGTAGATGAACAGCGGGTTGTACGCCTTCGCCGGCGACTCCGCCACCGCGACGCTCGCCGCATGGGCGAAGCGGTTCGACGAGCCGATGACGAACGTCTCGAACATGTACTTCGGGTTGAGCCGGTTGCCGCCGCTCTCGACGCCGCCGGGCAGCCGCCGGTCGTCCCGGCCGCCGGGCCGGTGATCCACGCCACCCCGCCCCGGCCCGCTGTCGGTGCCGGTGTCCCGGGGCAGCGCCCGGATCACGTGCTGGTCCCGGGGGGAGACGGCGTCCTCGCGGTAACGCGGCTCGAACCCCCGGGTGTCCGCGGTCGGCGGGTCCAGCCGGGCGGCCTGCTCGTCGAAGCCGCGTCGGTCGGGCGCGCGCCGGTCGGGCCGCGGCGGCTCGGCGAACGCCGTGCTGAACAGGGCCTCCTGGCCGTCCCGGTCGCCCGGGCCGGACCGGAGCCCGTCGTCGACCGGCAGCGCGGCCGGGACCGGCCCGTCCGACCGCCGCTCCGGGTGCGCCTGCTCGGGGATGTGCGGCGGTTGCTGCCCGGGGTCGAGGGCCGCGCCGTCCAGCAGGCCCACCGCCGCGCCGTCGAACGTCGCCGGCCCGTCGCCGAAGTCGCGCGGCCCGCCGTCGTGGTCCACCAGCCCCGGCTCCGGGGCGCTGCGGTAGACGGTGCCCGCCGGGCGGCCGGAGCTGTCGTCGGCCACGCGCACGGTCACCGCGACCTGGATCGGCCGGCCCAGCCGGCGGGTGAGCGCCTCGGTGATCGCCGGACGCAGCCGGGACTCGATCACGTCCCGGGTGAAGGCGTCCGGGACGGAGAGCAGCGCGGTGTCCTCGACGATGGCCCGCAGCCGGGTCAGCCGCAGGTACGCCCGCTGCTGCGCGGAGATGATCTCGTCGGCGAGTTCGTCGGTCGTCGCCGTCCACACCGCGGCAAGGTCGGTCGTGCCGGTCACCGTCGTGCCACCCCCTCGCCTCTGCTCCGCCGACGCCGCCGTCTTCTCCGGTCGGTCGCCCCGGGCCCGCCGCGTTCACGGGCGGAACGACACCCACCCGGACGGCCGACCGGTCCTCGTCCACAAGTTATCCACAGCCTGTGTACGTACCGATTGTGGCCGCCCGCCGGATGCGGGTCGGACCTGCCCCCTGCCTGAACGGGCGCTGAAGCGGGTTCACCGTGCCGAACGATTCACTGCCTTGTCCGGTCTTGCCCGCCAGCGACGACCGGACCTTTCGACGCTGACCGCAATCGGGCACGGTAACAGCGTTGTCCGCGCGCCATCAACCGCCGACGCGCGGCGACCCTTGGCAACATCAGCGAAAACCGCCGCTTCGGTCGTCGGCGGAGCACGGTGTCCGCCCTGGTGGGGGTGTTTGACGGTGGTTGCCCGCCTGCGTAGGCTGGATCGGCTGCTCTCTCGCCCTCTGCTAGGGTGATGGGTGCTTGCTGTCCGCGGTCGCTTCCCCGCATCGCCGAGGTCCCGCATCGCCGGGCAGCACCGATCGGGGGCCACCGCCGAGGTGGCCTGGACCACCACACGACCCCGGCGACCCCTTGCCCGGGGCGTACGAAAACGGAGAGCCTGACGTGAGCAAGCGCACCTACCAGCCGAACACCCGCCGGCGCGCGAAGACCCACGGCTTCCGGCTGCGCATGCGCACCCGTGCCGGCCGCGCCATCATCTCGACCCGTCGCTCCAAGGGCCGCGCCCGCCTGTCGGCCTGAGGCCGACCGGGTCAGGTCCGGGGGACGTGGGCAGTCGTGCTGGCGGCCGCACAGCGACTGCGGCGCAGCACTGACTTCGCCGCAGCGGTCCGGGGTGGCCGCCGCGCCGGCCGTGGCGCGATCGTCGTCCACCTGAGCCTGCCGTCGACCCCCGACGCCGCGACAGCGACCTCGCCGGAGCCGGCGCGGAGCAGCGGTGCGGAGCAACCCTCCGCGCCGCCCCGCGCCGGCTTCGTCGTGTCCAAGGCAGTGGGCAACGCGGTCGTCCGCAACCGGGTCCGCCGCCGCCTGCGGCACCTGGTCCGCGAGCGGCTGACGGAGCTGCCCCCTGGGAGCACCCTGGTCGTCCGCGCGCTGCCGGCCGCGGCCGAGGCGGCGTACCCGCGACTGGGCGCCGACCTGGACGCGGCGATCGCCGCCGCGCGGGCGCCCCGCGGACGGCGGTCGCGGTGACCGCCGGGCCGGCCGCGCCACGGCCTGCGACGATCGGTGCCCGGGTGCTGAGCGGGCCGATCATCGCGTACCGTCGGTGGATAAGTCCGGCTCTGCCGGCCCGCTGTCGGTTCTACCCGTCGTGCAGCGCCTACGCCCTCGAGGCGGTGGCCCGGCACGGCGCTGTCCGGGGAGCTGGCCTGACGGTCCGGCGGCTGTTGCGCTGCCACCCCTTCCACCCAGGTGGACACGACCCGGTGCCGGAGCCGGGCGGACGCCGCCGTGCCGATGTGACTGGAGCCTGAGAATTGAGTCTCGACTGGATCTACTACGCGATTTCGTGGATCCTGCTGGCCTGGCATGGGGCCTGGGAGGCCATCGGGGTGCCGGACACGGCGGTGCTCGGCACCAACTGGGCCTGGATCCTCGCCATCGTCTTCCTGGTGGTCACCGTCCGGGTGATCCTCTTCCCCGTCTTCGTCAAGCAGATCAAGTCGCAGCGGGCGATGCAGGCGCTCCAGCCGCAGGTGAAGGCGCTGCAGGAGAAGCACAAGGGTGACCGGGAGACGCTCCAGAAGGAGATGATGGAGCTCTACCGGAAGGAAAAGGCCAACCCGCTCATGGGCTGCCTTCCGATGGTCCTCCAGATCCCGGTCTTCCTCGGCCTGTTCCACGTGCTCCGCCGGCTCGACCCGGCCAACCAGGGCAAGACCCTCTACGGCTGGACGGTCGGCCAGTTCGAGAGCGCCTCGGCCGCGAAGCTCTTCACCGCGCCGATCGCTGGCAAGTTCGGCTCGACCGCCGACGAGCTGGCCCGCCTCGGCGGCAACGGCACCACCGTCAAGGTCATCGCCGGCATCCTGGTCTTGTTGATGATGGGCACGACCTACCTCACCAGCCGCCAGATGATCCTCAAGACCGGTTGGGCCGAGGATCCGCAGCAGCGGATGATCCAGAAGCTGATGCTCTACGGCATCCCGCTGTCGCTGCTCGTCTCCGGCGCCATCTTCCCCATCGGTGTGATCATCTACTGGGTCACCAACAACCTCTCCACCCTGGCGCAGCAGCAGTGGGTGCTGCGCAAGTTCCCGCCGCCGCCGACCGCCGCCACCGGCAAGCCGGGCACCTCGGCCCGCAACCCGGTGCAGCCGGCCAAGACCGGCCTGCTGGGCCGCGCCAAGCCGGCCCCCCAGGCCCCGGCCAAGCCGGCCGCGCCGAAGGTCGCCGGCCCCAAGCCGGGCGCCAAGCCGGCCAACCCCAAGAAGGGCCGCCCCGCCAAGCGGCAGGGCTGAGGACCTCCGGGCCGCCGTCGGGAGACCGGCGGCGGCCCGTTCCGCACCGTGCAGCCGCCGTACGGCCGGCGCCGGGCGGAACCCGCCGCGCGTGGCGCGGTCACGGGCGAGACTGCCCGTACGACAGACGTGCCCGTGGGCACCGGCGACCTCCCGCCGGCCCCGGGAAACCAGCGGACCCGACGGTCCGGCCGAGCGAGTACGGAGATGAGACCGTGACCGACACCAGCACCCCCCGCGCTGAGCAGTCCCTGGACTCCGAGGGGACCGAGCCGACCGCGGTGAACGGCGAGACCGAGGAGACCGACGAGGAGTCGGCCACCAAGGAGAAGAAGCCCGCCGGCGAGAGCGAACTGTTCCGGCAGAGCGAGATCGCGGCCGACTACGTCGAGGGCCTGCTCGACATCCTCGACTACGACGGCGACATCGACGAGCTGGTCTCCGGTGGCCGTCCGGTCGTCGAGGTGGTCGGCGGCCGGCTGCAGAACCTGGTCGGCCAGCGCGGTGCCACCCTGGAGGCGCTCCAGGAGCTCGCCCGGCTCGCCGTCTTCCGGCAGACCGGCACGCCGAGCCGGCTGCTGCTCGACGTCGGCGGCTACCGGGCGAACCGCCGCAAGGAGCTCGCCGCCGTCGCCAAGAACGCCGTCGAGAAGGTCAAGGAGTACGGCGAGCCCGTGCGCCTGGAGGCGATGTCCGCGTTCGAGCGTAAGTGCGTGCACGACGTGGTCAACGCGATGAGCGGCGTGGAGAGCGAGTCCGAGGGTGTCGAGCCGAACCGGCGCATCATCGTCCGGCCGGCGGACTGACCGGGTGGTCCACGACGACACCGCGGCCGGTGCCGCGGCCGGCCCGGGTGGCACGCCGCCCGGGCCGTCGCCTGTCCGGCCCGACCCACCCATGCCCTCCGACGCCGCTGGGTCGGCTGCCGACGGCCGTGCCCCGTCGCCGGCCGACGCGGTGCTGCCGCCCGAGCTGGCCGGCGCGGCACGCACCCTCTTCGGCGACCGGATCGACCTGGCCGCCGCGTACGCCGAGCTGCTGGTCACCGACGGCGTGGTCCGCGGCCTGATCGGGCCGCGCGAGGCCCCCCGGATCTGGGACCGGCACCTGCTCAACTGCGCGGCGGTGGCCGAGCGGATCCCGGAGGGCTCGACGGTGCTCGACGTCGGCTCCGGGGCGGGACTGCCCGGTCTGGTGCTCGCGATCGCGCGGCCGGACCTGACGGTGACCCTGATCGAGCCCCTCGCCCGGCGCACCTCCTTCCTCATCGAGGCGGTGCAGCAACTCGGATTGGCGAAGACGGTCCGGGTGTTCCGGGGCCGGGCCGACGAGGCGGCGACCGGGTCGACCGGGGCGGGCCCGCTGAGCGGGGACGTGGTCACCGCGCGCGCCGTTGCCCCGCTGGACCGGTTGTCGACGTGGTGCCTGCCGCTGGCCGTTCCCGGCGGTCGGCTCATCGCCCTCAAGGGCGCGTCGGCGGCCGACGAGATCGCCGAGCACGCGGAGACGGTGGCGCGGCTCGGCGGCGGGGAGCCCGAGATGCACCGCTGCGGCGAAGGAATCATCGACCCGCCGACGACCGTGGTGGAGATCGTGCGGGAGCGGGTGGTGGGACCGGTCCGGCCCAAGGCGCCGAAGAGGTCGCGCGGCGGTCGGTCCCGTCGGCGCTGACTCCACGTGGGAGGCGACGCCCGAGCGGGTGCCCGCCGGCGTCCCGGGCGGCGGTTGCTTCGTTGAACCGGTACGGGTGGACGGAAGGGATGAGAACCCGACGTGGACCGGCTGCGCCCGTGAGCCGTAGGCTGGCCGCGCGTCGATAGTGTGGAGCGGGCGGCATACGGACGTTCACCGGGTCCCGACCGCTCCCGCCGGCCGTGCGCTCCGCGGTGCGAGCACCACGTGCGGCCGGTTGACGGGGTGCGGACCGACCATCCGAAGCGGGCAGGGATGACAGGTGCATGACGACGGCAGGTACGACGATCCACGCGTGACCGGATCAGCGGGCGATCCGGTTTCACGTGAAACCGACTATCCGAGCTGGTCGCCCGACGGGCCGTCCCACGGTTCGTCGACCCGACCGCCGGACTGCGATCCGATTGTCCAACGGGACACCGCCGACCCGGCCAGGCCGGAGTTGCCGGCCGCCCGCCCGGCCTCCGACGGGCTGCCGCGCCCGGGCAACTCCGCCGGCGGTCGGGTGATCCCCATCCGCCGCAACCCCTCGGCCTCGGCGCGCTTCGAGGCGGCAGTGCCACAGCAGCCGACCCCGGACGCGGTGCCGGACGCCGCCCCGGAACCCGTACCCGTCACGGACACGCCCGCGCCCCCGGCCGCCGCCTACGGGCCCGCCGCGACCGAGGCCGCGTACGTTTCACGTGAAACCCCGACGCGCGAAGAGGATGACCCACCGTTGGCTATGGAGGCGATGCGCGCCGTGCAGATCCTGAATCCGAGTGGCGAGGTGACGATGCCTCGCCCGGAACGGACCCGGGTCATGTGCGTCGCGAACCAGAAGGGCGGCGTGGGGAAGACCACGACCACGGTGAACCTGGCGGTGGCGCTCGCCCTGCACGGCAACCGGGTGCTGGTGGTCGACCTGGACCCGCAGGGCAACGCCTCCACCGGGCTCAACGTCCCGCACCACACCGGGGTGCCGGACGTCTACGACTGCCTCATCAACAGCGTGCCGCTGGAGGAGGTCGCCCAGGGGGTCGAGGGCATCCCCAACCTCTGGTGCGTACCGGCCACGATCGACCTGGCCGGCGCGGAGATCGAGCTGGTGTCGGTGGTCGCCCGCGAGTCCCGGTTGGCCCGGGCCATCGCCGCCTACCCGGGCCACTTCGACTACGTCTTCATCGACTGCCCGCCGTCGCTCGGCCTGCTCACGGTCAACGCGCTCGTCGCCGCGCAGGAGGTGCTCATCCCGATCCAGTGCGAGTACTACGCGCTGGAGGGGCTGAACCAGCTGATCAACAACATCAACCTGGTTCGGCAGCACCTCAATCCGAAGCTCGAGGTCTCCACGATCCTGCTCACCATGTACGACCGGCGTACGCGGCTGGCCGACGCGGTAGAGCAGGACGTCCGGAACCACTTCGGCGACAAGGTGCTCCAGGCGGTCATCCCGCGCAACGTCCGCGTCTCCGAGGCACCGAGCTACGGCCAGTCCGTGATGACCTACGATCCGGGATCGCGGGGGGCAACGAGCTACTTCGAGGCCGCCCAGGAGATCGCCGAGCGTGGCGTCAAGGAGCCGGTGAGCCGGAATGCGTAGTGCGGAACAGTCGCTGGGAGGCGTGGCATGAAGAACCGTCCTCGGGGCGGTCTCGGTCGGGGCCTGGGGGCCCTCATCCCGACCGGACCGGCGCCGACCGCCGACGCCGCCCCGGCTGAGCCGGCGGCACCCACGACCGCCGTCGTCGGCACGCCCGCCGAGCCGGTGTCAACGCCGGTCAGCCCGCCTGTCGCGGCGCAGCCCGAGCCCACGCTCAGCCCGGTCCCGGGCGCCCGGTTCGCCGAGATCCCGGTCGACGCGATCGTGCCGAACCCGAAGCAGCCCCGACACATCTTCGACGAGGAGGCTCTGGAGGAGCTGAAGACCTCGATCCAGGAGGTCGGCTTCCTCCAGCCGATCGTCGTACGGCAGCTCGACGACGAGAAGTACGAACTCGTCATGGGCGAGCGGCGCTGGCGGGCCGCGCAGGCGGTCGGGCGGGAGAGCATCCCCGCCATCGTCCGGGACACCCGGGACGACGCCATGCTCCGGGACGCGCTGCTGGAGAACATCCACCGCGCCAACCTGAACCCGCTGGAGGAGGCCGCCGCGTACCAGCAGTTGCTGGACGAGTTCGGCGCCACCCACGAGGAACTCGCCCGCCGGATCGGCCGGAGCCGCCCGCAGATCTCGAACACCATCCGGCTGCTCAACCTCCCGGCGCCGGTGCAGAAGCGGGTCGCCGCCGGCGTGCTCTCCGCCGGCCACGCCCGGGCGCTGCTGAGCCTCGACGAGTCGGAGGCGCAGGAGCAGCTGGCGGCACGGATCGTCGCAGAAGGGCTCTCGGTCCGGGCGACCGAGGAGATCGTGATGCTGGCGGTCAGCGATGGCAGCGCCGGTAAGAAGGAGACGGCCAAGCGCCGGCCCAAGCCACACGCGCCCGCGCTGACGGATCTGGCCGACCGGCTCTCCGACCGGTTCGACACCCGAGTCAAGGTGGACATCGGCCGGAGCAAGGGCAAGATCACCATCGAGTTCGCGACGGTCGACGACCTGGAGCGGATCGTCGGCCTTATCGGCGTCGGCGAGGAGGAGGAGTCGGAGGGCTGATCCTTCGACCGCCGGCCGCGTGACCCCACCGGGCCACGCGGCCGTTCCATGCCCGACGGTGGCGGCCACCCTCGGCTGTACGCCTACCGCGCCGGCGCCTCGGGCAGCTCGGCGTAACCACCGCCGCCGACCGTGCCGGGCCCCCTCATTCGAGCGCCACGGGCCTGAGGCGGGCCCGCCCTACCCGACTCCTGCTCGCTCGCACTTCTGGCGCTGTGGGGCAGCAGGAGGCGTTTCCGTCCCGCCCCCGAAGTGGTCCGCTGCCGGGAACCGGGGTGTGGGTGTGTGGCAGCGATGGCTCCCCGGTTTCACGTGGAACCGGCGAGAACGCCAGGCGTTTCGCGGTCGTGGACGCGGGTCGCTGGGCGGGCGGGTTCCTTCGGTCACCGACACGGGCGGTGTTGGTGGGTGTGGCTCGTGAAGCTGCGCGCACCGGCTCCACGAACCTTGAACCTGGAGCCGGGAGTTGCGCTGGCACCGATGTGCCGAATCTCGGGCTGCGCGGTTTCACGTGAAACGGGTGCAGCGAACAGGCCGCCGCGCCCGCGCCTCCTTTTCAAGAGGAGGTTGGCCGGCGAGGCTGAGCCACGCCCGTCTGCCGCCGTCCTTCGGAAGCTGCCCTATGACACCGACGCCCCCTTGCCGGTCCGGGTCTCGGCAACTTGGCCCCGGCTCCCGGCCGTCGGTTCCGCCCGCGCCTCCGGCGGTGTCCCCGCCGCCGCGCCCCTTGATTCCCGACCCGCGCCCGGCTACCGGATTCCGGCACCTGGCCTCGGCCTTTGACCCCTGTACGGCCCTGTGTAACCCGGCCCTGCGCAGCCCTACCCTTCGGCCTTCGGCCCCTGCCTTGGTGCCTGGCATCGGCCTGTGCGGCCCCGGCCTTCGATGCCCGGCATCGGCCTGTACGACGGCCTCCGCCTCCGGCGCCTGACCCGGCCTCTGGGAGCCCGACACCTGCCCTCCCGACCGGCTTCGGCAGCGAATTGGTGGAGTCCAGCTTCCTGACCCGGATCCCGGCCCCGGGCAACCCGACCTCGGCTCCCGGCTCCCGGCTTGTAACCCGCTCCCAGCTCCCAACTTCTGGCTTCTGGCTGTGACCCTTGTCCGGCCTGTGGCTCCGACACTGGCCGCCCGGCTTCCCGCTCCCGCTCGGCGCTCTGACCCCGCCGACGAGCCGATGAACCGAGCGGGGCAGCGTCGGGCGGGACGTCGACGGGAACGGCGCAACAGGAAACGGCGTTGACCGGAACGGCATTGACCGCAACGGCGTCGACGGGAACGGCGTCGACCGGAGGGCCGCCGGTGTTGATGGCCCGGAGAGCCTCCACGACCGAGTGTGCGAAGGCCCGCGCGACGACTCCGCGCGGCCGGTGTTGACGGCGCGGAGAGCGGCCCCCGGGCGGCCGGTGGTTTCACGTGAAACGGCTGCCCTCCCGCGACGCCGGGACGCTGCGGCTCGGGCCCGGAAGTTATCCACACCAGTTATCCACAGCCGCGCCTCGTTTCACGTGAAACCCCGCGTGAAACCCGTTGCTGGCCTGTGGATGACGGGGTGTGTTCCGGGTCTCAGCACCCTGTGGATATCTGTGGACAAGCCCTCTGGTTGGCCGCCTCGCGGCGGCCGACACAGAGCCGCCGCCGGCTCTTCGGGTAGGGACACCGGTGACGGAAGCGGTTAGTGTCAGCGTCGTGCACGACACCCCTCCCGGAGTCCCGGACTTCGCCCAGTGGCCGTCCTTCCCCTTCGAGGGCGACCTTCGCGTCAAGCAACTCGACGATCCGGTCCCGGTCGAGCCGCCCCGCAAGGGTGAGGGGCACCGGGAATGCACGGCCTGCGCCGCCCCCGACGACGCCTACATCTGGGTGGGCGAGCGCTGGCGGGTACGCGCCATGGATCGTCCCACGGGGCTGCCGATGGTGCTGATCCTGGAATCCCGCTCGCATCTGGACCTCGGCGACCTGCCGAACCTGCTCGCCGCCGAACTGGGGGTGATGACCGTACGCCTGGAACGGGCGATCCGGTCTCTGGACGGGGTCGCGAGGGTGCACGTCAACCGGTGGGGCGACGGCTCGGCGCACCTGCACATATGGTTCCTCGCCCGGCCCTACGGTCGACTTCAGCTCCGCGGGACCTTCCTCTCCCTGTGGGACTCGATCCTGCCGCCCATCTCCGAGGCGCAATGGCGAGAGAATCTCGCCCTGGTCGCGGCCTGGCTCGCGGAGTTCGGGGGGCGGCCCCTGGCCGAGCCGTCGCGCATCCAGTGGCAGGCCCCGTCCAGCTTCACCGGGCAGCCCTCGCTGGGGGATGATGCCACCGCGGGCGAGGCGCTGTCCGTGATCGAGTCTGCCGAGGAGGCGCACGTCCCGACGGCCGACAGCCGGGAGGCCGACGCCGCCGCTCCGGAGGGCAGGCAGTCCGAAGACTGACGCGGCACGGGCGGCCACCCGAAATCGCGGGGTGGCCGCCCGTGCCGGCGGAAGGGACGGACGGTCAGGCCCGGCGCGTCGCGGCGCGTGCCACCAGCGTTCCGATCATCTTGCCGAAGTCCAGACCGGCGGCCTGCACGGCGAGCGGCAGCAGGGAGGTCTCGGTCATCCCGGGCGAGACGTTGACCTCCAGCACGTGCGGCTGCCCCGCCGAGTCCACGATCAGGTCGACGCGGCTGAGGTCGCGCAGGCCGAGCGCGGTGTGGGCGGCCAGCGCGACGTCGGCGACCGCGCCGGCCACCTCCGGGGCCAGTCGAGCCGGCGTGTGCCACGTCGTCCGGCCGGCGGTGTAGCGGGCGGCGTAGTCGTACACCCCGTTGCGGGGCACGATCTCCACCGCCGGCAGGGCCTGCGGCCCGTCGCCCAGGTCGACCACGGAGACCGCCACGTCCATGCCGGGCACGTACCGCTCGACCAGCGCCGTCTGGTCGTACGCGAAGCAGCCGACCATCGCGGCCGGGAGGGACGCGGCGTCCCGGACCACGGCGGCGCCCAGCCCCGAACCGCCCTGGGCGGGCTTCACCATGAGCGGCAGCCCCAGCCGGTCGACGATGCGGTCCAGCACCGCCACCGCGCCCAGCTCGGAGAAGCGGTCGTGCGGGAGGGCCACCCAGTCCGGGGTGGGGATGTCCGCCTCGCGGAGCACCGCCTTGGCCGACGGCTTGTCCCAGGCGAGCCGGGACGCGCGGGCGTCGCACCCCACGTACGGGACACCGCAGAGGTCGAGCACGCCGCGCAGCGAGCCGTCCTCGCCGGTCGCGCCGTGCAGGGCGATGACGACGGCGTCCGGCGGGTCGACGGTCAGGGCCGGCAGCAGGGTCACGTCGGCGTCCCGCAGCTCGGCGTCCATCCCGACGGCGCGCAGCGCGTCGAGCACCCGGCGGCCGGACCGGAGCGAGACGTCACGTTCGTAGGAGAGCCCGCCGGCGAGCACCAGCACCCGCAGGTCGGCGGTGACGGCGGAGTCGGTCACGACGGAACGGTCGGCAGCGGTGGGAGCCATGCCGGAATCATGCCAAGTCGGGACCCGGCGTGTCCGAGCCGGCCTGCCCCCGCCGTGATCCGGGGCGGCCGACCGCGCCGAACACCCGCCGCATGGCGATGTCCTGCTCCATGACGCCGGCCAGCCGGCGTACGCCCTCGCGGATCCGCTCCGGGGGCGGGAAGGAGAAGTTGAGCCGCATGTTGCCGCTACCCGTGCCGTCGGCGTAGAAGCCGGTGCCCGGCACGTACGCCACGCGCGCGGCGATGGCCCGCGGCATCATCGCCTTCGAGTCGAGGCCGTCGGGGAGGGTCGCCCAGACGAAGAGGCCGCCGCCCGGCGTCGTCCAGGTGGTGCCCGCCGGCATCAGGTCCTCCAGCGCGGCGAGCATCGCGTCGCGCCGTTCCCGGTAGACCTCGCGGTAGACCTTGAGCTGCTCCCGCCAGGGCATGGTGCCGAGGTAGGTGGAGACGGCGGCCTGCGCGTAGCCGCTGGGGCAGAGGATCTGCGCCTCGCTGGCGATGACCAGCTTGTCGCGGACGGCGTGCGGCGCCAGGATCCAGCCCACCCGCAGGCCCGGGGCGAAGGTCTTGGAGAAGGTGCTGAGGTAGAAGACCCCGTCGCGGCGCCGCGCGCGCAGCGGCGCGGGCGCGTCCCCCTCGAAGCCCAACTGACCGTACGGATCGTCCTCGACCACCAGGAGGCCGGCGCGCTCGCAGATGTCGAGCACCCGTTCCCGCCGCTCCTCGGTGAGCGTCACGCCGGTGGGGTTCTGGTAGGTGGGGATGGTGTAGAGGAACTTGACCCGCCGTCCGGCGCGCGCCTGCTCGGCGATGGCCGCCTCCAGCGCCTCCGGGATCAGCCCGTCGTCGTCCATCGGCACGTGCACCACCTGCGCCTGGGCGGCCTGGAACACCCCGAGCGCGCCGACGTAGGTCGGGCCCTCGGCGAGCACCACGTCACCCGGGTCGAGGAAGAGCCGGGCCACCAGGTCGAGCGCCTGCTGCCCGCCGACGGTGACGACCACGTCCTCCGGGGAGGCGCCGCAGGCGGCGTCGATGCCGGAGAGCGCCATCACCTCGCAGATCCGCTCGCGCAGCTCCAGGGTGCCCTGGCCGATGCCGTACTGGAGGGTGGTGACGCCGTGCTCGGTGCCGAGCCGGCCGAGCATCTCACCGACGGCGTCGAGCGGCAGCGCCGCGATGTAGGGAGCGCCGCCGGCGAGCGAGACCACCTCCGGCCGGCTGGCCACCGCGAAGAGCGCGCGGATCTCCGAGGCGGTCATGCCCCGCACACGGCGGGCGTACCGGTCGGTGTAGTCGTCGAGCGTCGTGCCGGTCATGACATCACCTCGATGGCTGCTCGGGTGGATCCCGCCCCGGCGTACCCGGGACACCGGCGACCATGGGCGACGCGGGACGCCGGGTGTCGATCGTAGTCGCCCCTACCAGGAACGCCGCCACGACGTGACCAGCGTCCACATCGCGGACCACCGGTGGCCCTCCCGGAGGCGGGCATTCGCGCGTCCCCTCCCGTGGCGTCCCGAACCGGCGTACGATCGCTCGTCGGGGGCAGGAAGGCGGCGTTGTCGTTCCGTGCCGGTCTCACCTCCGAGCCTAAGGTGGGGATGCGCCAATGTCGCGACGTCTGGTCAGCTTGACCCTCGACACCCTGGAGGACGTGCCCCGTCCGTGCCGGCAGTGCGTCTACTGGGAGCTCGACCCGGTTTCGGCGGACCGGGCCTGCGCCGCGGGCGACCCGGGGCTGGAGAAGGAGGCCTGGGTCTCGCAGACGCTGTTGGAGTGGGGGTCCTGCGGCAAGCTCGTCTACGTCGACGGCATGCCGGCCGGCTACGTCCTGTACGCCCCGCCGGCCTACGTGCCCCGCTCGATGGCGTTCCCCACTTCCCCGGTCTCGGCCGACGCGGCGCTGCTGATGACGGCCAACGTGGTGCCGGCCTTCGCTGGTGGCGGGCTGGGCCGGATGCTGGTCCAGGGGGTCGCCCGGGATCTCACCAAGCGCGGCATCAAGGCGATCGAGGCGTTCGGCGACGCGAAGTTCGGTGACGCCGCCGACCCCGCCGGCACCTGCGTCGCCCCGGCCGACTTCTTCCTCTCCGTGGGCTTCAAGACGGTCCGTCCGCACCCGCGCTTCCCCCGCCTCCGGCTGGAGCTGCGCACGGCCCTGAGCTGGAAGTCCGACGTCGAGTACGCGCTGGAGAAGCTGCTCGGCTCGATGAGCCCCGAGACGCTGCTCCGCCCGGTCCGCCCGGCCCCGGCCACCCGCTCCACCTCCGGCTGACCGCGCCGACCGCCCACCCGGTCCACGGCAGCACGGGCCGCTGCCCCGGCCCACGCCCGCCCGGTTCACGACCGCGCCGACCCCCGTTCAGTCCACCACCGTGCCGGCGGCCACGACCGCCCGCAGCTCGCTCACGTCGATCGAGCCGGTCGGCACGTCCCGCTCCACGGGGAAGTACATCCGCTGCACCGCGGCCACGACGGCCTCGGCCACCAGGTCCCGGAACCGGGGGTCGACCAGCCGGGCCCGGTCGCCGGGCGAGGTGAGGTAGCCGACCTCGACGCGTACGGCCGGCATCCGGGTCAGCCGGAGCAGGTCCCACGCCTTCGCGTGTGTACGGCAGTCGCGCAGCCCGGTACGGGCGACGATCTCCCGCTGCACGAGCCCGGCGAGCCGTTCCCCGGTCGCCGAGGTGACCCCGTTGTCGGTGCCGTAGTGGTAGGTCGCGACGCCCTCGGCCGCCGGGTTGGCGTGCCCGTCGAGGTGCAGCGAGATGAACACGTCGGCGCCGAGCGAGTTGGCCAGCTCGGCCCGGTCGACGTCCGGCAGGCAGTCCTCCGGGGCCGGCCCGCGGGTGAGCTGCACCCGGACGCCGGAGGCGGCGAGCCGGCCCTCCAGCCGGCTGGCCAGGTCGTGTACCAGGTCCGCCTCGGTCCACCGCAGCCGCCCGTCCGGCACCACCACGCCCGGGTCGGTGCCTCCGTGACCGGGGTCGACGACCACGGTCCGCCCCACCAGCGTCGGGCCGGACTGCCGGATGGCGTCGGACTCGCGCAGCCACTGCGGCCGCCCGCCGACGACCTTGCGCCCGAGCCGGCGCAGCGCGTTCATGGTGTGCGGCCCGCACGAGCCGTCGGGCGTCAGCCCGACCTCGCGCTGGAACTGGGCGACCGCCCGCGAGGTCCGTACGCCGTAGATCGCGTCCGCGCGTCCCACGTCGTACCCCATCTCCAGCAGTCGTTCCTGGAGTGACCGGACGTCCTCGCCGGTGAGCGGCTCGGGGACCGCGTGGTAGAGGGTGCGGGCGCCGAGCCGCCAGCGGGCGGCGTCCAGGGCCCGCCAGGTCTCCGCGCCGACCCGGCCGTCCACGCTGAGCCCCCGGGACTGTTGGAAGGCCCGCACGGCCCGTTCGGTGTGGGCGTCGAACTCGTCGGCGTCCGGCGCCATCGGTGCGAGCAGGTCGAGGCCGGTCAGCACCGTACGGATCTCGGTGACCGCGGGTCCACGGTCACCGGGTCGGATCGGACGCACGCACGACCCCCTCTGCACGGACGCTGGCTGGCCGGGCGGCCCCGGGGTTGAGGTTATGCGTTCCGGGGAGCTCAGGTGGGCGCGCCGGGAAAAGACGTCGACCCCGTCCCCCGGGCGGGCCGGGTACGGGGTCGACGTGCGTACGTGCAGCTCAGAGCGCCGATTCGATGAGCTTGACCAGCTCACCCTTCGGCTTGGCGCCGGCGATCGACTGCACCGGCTCGCCGTTCTTGAACACGGTGAGGGTCGGGACGGACATCACCCGGTACGCGCGGGCGGTCTCCGGGTTCTCGTCGATGTTGAGCTTGACGATGGTGACCTGGTCGCCCATCTCGCCGGCGATCTCCTCCAGCAGCGGCGACACCTTGCGGCACGGCCCGCACCACTCGGCCCAGAAGTCCACCAGAACCGGCTTGTCGGACTTCAGCACGTCGGCGGCGAAACTCGCGTCGGTGACCGACTTCGTTGCTCCCACTATGACCCTCCTCCGGAGTTTTCGGTTGTTCAGCCCTGCAGCGTGGCGATGAAGCGCTCGGCGTCCAGCGCGGCGGCGCAGCCCGTACCGGCGGCGGTGATGGCCTGCCGGTAGGTGTGGTCCACCAGGTCGCCGGCGGCGAAGACACCGGGCACGCTGGTCCGGGTGCTCGGCGACTGGACCTTCACGTAGCCCTCGTCGTCCAACTCCACCTGACCCCGGAAGAGCTCGCTGCGCGGGTCGTGACCGATGGCCACGAAGACGCCGGTGACGTCGAGGACCTTGGACTCGCCGGTGTGCGTGTTGCGCACCCGTACGCCCGAGACCTTGCCGTCGTCGCCGAGGATCTCCTCGACCACGGTGTTCCACTCGACCTTGATCTTGTCGTTGCCCAGCGCCCGCTCGGCCATGATCTTGCTGGCCCGGAAGGAGTCCCGGCGGTGGATGATGGTGACCGACTCGGCGAACCGGGTGAGGAAGCTGGCCTCCTCCATCGCCGAGTCACCGCCGCCGACGACCACGATGTGCTGGTTGCGGAAGAAGAAGCCGTCGCAGGTGGCGCAGGACGAGACACCGTGGCCCAGGTACTCCTGCTCGCCGGGGACGCCCAGCGGACGCCACGCCGAGCCGGTGCTGAGGATGACGGCCCTGGCCCGGTAGGCGGTCTGACCCACCCAGACGGTGCTGACCGCGTCGGAGCCGACGCTGCCCGTGTCCTTCAGCTCCACCCGCGTCACGTCGTCGGTGAGGAACTCCGCGCCGAACCGCTCGGCCTGCTTGCGCATGTTGTCCATCAGCTCGGGGCCGAGGATGCCGTCGGCGAAACCGGGGAAGTTCTCCACCTCGGTCGTCGTCATCAGCGCGCCGCCGGACTGCACGCCCTCGATGATGAGCGGCTTGAGGTTGGCGCGCGCCGCGTAGACCGCCGCCGTGTAACCGGCCGGCCCGGAGCCGATGATGATCAGGTTGCGGACCTCGTCCACTGCCGTCTCCCGATAGTGTTGTTCGTCATCGGCGCGCGCACCGATGCCGATCCGATGCCGACGCCCCTCGCGGTGCCGGCAGTCTGATGTGCAGAACGTCATCGTACGAACCGGGGATTCCCGAGCCGGTCATCCGGTGGGTCAGGTCACGTGGACGGTCAAACGTCCGGTGGCCGCGAATTCACCCTACCCGCGTGCGGTAGCGGCTGTCCGAGCCGGATCCGGGCACCCCGCATTCCGGTCCGCTCACCCAGGCCCAGTGGGCGCCGCTGTTGTCGGTGAACCGGACGACCAGCGCCGGCTGGCCCTGGAACCGGGCGTAGTCGACCACGTCGACCACCAGCGGCCCGCCGCCGTGCTCGGCGCCGATCTCGTGGATGCAGTCGCTCAGCGCGGCCGGGTCGGTGAGCCGGTCGAGGCCGACCGCGTCGCCGGGCAGCCGCCCACCCTCCGCCTCGACGCCGGGCCGGGGGCCGGCGCTGAACGGCTGCGCCCGCATCGTCGGCGAGACGTCGGCCAGGGACTCGGGCGTGTAGTTCCTCCCACTGCGCAGTGTGGGCTCGCTCGCCCGGAACGGCGTGCCGGCGGGGGCGGCGACCTCCGGTGTGGTCGGCCGGGACAACGCCGTGTCCGCGGCTCCGTCCCCCTGCTCCCCGGTGAACTGGCTGACGCCCAGCCCGACCGCCGCGATCGACGCCGCGGCGAGCGCGACCGGGCCGGCCAGCCGGGACCAGCGGCGGCGCCGTCGGCCCGGCCCCGTGGTCGCGCCCCGGCCGGGCTCCGAGCGGGGTACGCCGGCAGGGCGCCGCGCGGACCCGCCGAGCGGCTGTGCCGGCACGACCCCGCCCGACCTGCCCGTCCCCGGCTCGTCGGCCGGCAGCGCGTCGCCGCCCCCCGCGCGGGAGCGAACATCCTCGGAGCGGGCCGGCTCGGAGTCGCGCGGCTCGGGATGCACCAGGTCGGAGCGGGCCGGCGTCGGATCGAGTGGGCCGGAGTCGGGCGCGGAGGCGTTGGCCAGGGCCCCGACGAGCCGGTCGGTGACGTCCGTGGGCATCTCGGGGGCGGGGCCGGCCCAGGCGGCGGCCAGGTCGGCCCGGACGCTTGCCAGGGCCGGGGCCAGCAGCGCGTACGCCTCCGCCCAGGCCGCGTCCTCGTCGACCAGCCGGGCGACGCGCGCCTCGTCCGGGGTGCCGTCCAGCGCCCCGCCGACGTAGTCGGCGAGCAGGTCGTGGTCGACCTCTCCGAACCCCCCGGCCGTCACACGTCCTCCTGGTGGGCATCCTGCCGGGACCGTCCCGACCCCGATCGGACGCCCTCGGGCGGTCGCGGGTTCCCTCCGGTGACGGCCGGCACGTTGGGGCCCGCCGCCGGGGCGGGCTGCGGCGACTCCTGCCGCTGCGGGGTGGGGCCCGGCGGCCCGGACTGCTGTGGGGCGGGCCGGGGGCGCAGGTGCCCGAGTTGGGTCGCGAGGCGGGCGCGGCCCCGGGCGCACCTGCTCTTGACCGTGCCCTCGGCGACGCCGAGGATCCTGGCCACCTCGGCCACCGGGTAGCCCTGCACGTCCACCAGGATCAGCGCCGATCGTTGCTCGGCCGGCAGCCCGGCGAGCGCCTGGCGGACCACCAGCGCCGTGTCGTGGTCGTGGACGGGAGCCGCCAGCTCGACGCCGCCCGTGGCGGAGTTGGAGTCGCCGTCCCGGATGCCGTCCGGCAGCGGGACGGTGGGATGCGCCTGCCGGCGCCGGATCCGGTCCAGGCAGGCGTTCACGACGATCCGGTGCAGCCAGGTGGTGACCGCCGAGTCGCCCCGGAACCGGCCGGCGGCGCGGTGGGCGGACAGCAGCGCGTCCTGGAGGGCGTCGGCGGCCTCCTCGCGGTCGCCGAGCGTCCGCAGCGCCACCGCCCAGAGGCGGTCGCGGTGCCGGTGGAACAGCTCGGTGAAGGCGTCCCGGTCGCCCGCCACGTGGGCGTGCAGGAGGTCGAGGTCCGTCGGCCCGGCCGGCGGCACCGACGACGCGACCGGTGGGCCGCTCGCTCCGCCCACCGGTCCACCGCTCGTCCGCTCCCCGCGTACGCCCATCACCACGTCCGGCGGGTGCGGTGCCCTGGGCGCGGCGGCCGGCTCACGATCCCTGGACCGTGATCTCCTGGACGCCGAGCTTGTAGCCGCCGTCGCTCGGGGGCAGCTCGGTGATCCAGAGCAGCAGGTAGCGGTACTTCTGGTCGGCGTTGAAGCCGTTGAAGGTCATCTTGGTGCCGTCGTGCTCCTCGAACGGCTGCCCGATCGGCATCTTGTTGTAGTCCGCGACGAGCTGGGCGTCACCCGAGGCCGACGAGGGAGGGTTGGAGGATCCCGCGAAGAGCCCGGCGGAGGCGCCCCGGGCGGAGAGCAGCACCTGCACCGACTTGACGGTGTGCTCGCCGCCGAGGTCGATCCAGACCCCCATGCCCTTCTTCAGGTTGCCGAAGTTGGCGCGCCCGCGGTAGGTCTGGGTCTCCCAGCCCTTGTCCTCGTCGCCGTCGAACACCCGGTCCACGTTCCGGAGTTCCCGCCGGTCGCCCTCCGGGTCGATGATCCGGGCATCGCTGATCTTCAGCTCCCGGACCGTGATGGCGGCCGGGGTGGCGTCGCCGCCGGGCGCGCTCGACGAGGGCGCGGCCACCGGGGTCTGTGGGCTCTCGTCGCCCCCGCCCAGCGCGCTGATGCCGATCAGCAGGCCCACCAGGGCGACCGCCAGCAGGCCGGCGATGCCGATGGCGACCTTGCGGCCGCCGGCCGCGGCCAGCGGGGACGGCTCGTCGCCGGGGTCGGCGGCGAAGCGCAGCGGGCCCGTGCTGTCCAGGAACTGCTCGTCGGCCGGCACGTCAAGGCGGGCCAGCTCGGCGGCGAGCACGTCCGACGAGGGCGGCGCGATCTCGGCGTCGAGCAGGTCCATGGTGAGGTCGTCGAGGTACGCCGGCACGCCCGCCCGGACCTGCCGGGGCGCGGCGATCGCGCCGGCGGCGTCGCGGACGGCGTCGGGGATGGCGGCCCGGCCGTGGCCGGCGGTGGCGCCGCGCAGCGGGGCCTCGGCGTGCGGCCAGTGCCCGGTCAGGGCGAAGTAGAGGACCCCGCCGATCGCGCGGACGTCGCTCTGCTGGCTGTCGTCGCCGTCGGTACGCGCGTCGGCCAGCACCACCCGGCCGTCGTCACTGATCATCACCGTGCCGGGGTGGACGTTGCCGTGCACCATGCCGGTGGCGTGCACGGCGGCGAGGGCGCTGGCGACGGCGTTGCCGATGGTGGTGGCCCGGGCCGGGTCCAGCGGGCCGTCGGAGACCAGCTCGCGCAGGGACCGCCCGTCGACCCACTCGCGCACCACGTACGCCCGCTCGGCCTCGTCGATCGCGTCGTAGACGCCGACCAGGTTGGGGTGGATGACCCGGCTCGCCGCGACGGCGCCCTGGAGCATCTCGGTGGCGGAGTCGCCACCCGGGTAGCGCAGCACGACCGCGACGGGACGGCGGAGGATGACGTCGACGCCCCGCCAGACCAGCCGACCCGCGCTGTCGTTGTTGATGTGCTCGACCAGCTCGTAACGCTCGGCGAGGATCTCACCGGCCGTGGGAGCACCGAAGGTCATGACGTGCGGAGCGCTCTCCTCCGCCTCCTGACCCTCGCCGACCTGGGTCACCCGTCCTCCCTCGGTGATCGTGTCGATCGATGGACCCGCGCTGCTGGGCATGTGGCTTCCCGCTCTGCCTTCGAAGGAACCGGCCGACCGGTGTCGACGCGGAGCGTCGGCGCCTGCCGTACCCGTCGAGAGCGACCTTACCCGGGTTGGCGGTCTCCCCGACATGTCATCTTCGCGCCGCTCCCGGGTCGGGCTGCCGGCCGGCGATCAACTTGTCCGGTTGCGACCGTTGTCAGCCACGTTGCTGGCACATGTACTAACCAATCTAGACGTTGACCGCAAGTGCTCGCCGGAGGGGTTGACCTGTGTGGTGGCGACGCCGACGCCGCCGGGTTCCCTCCGACCGTGCCGGCACGCTCAGCCGTACGGCTGGTTATCCACAGGCCCGTCCGGCGGCTGAGCGGTCAATCGCGAAGTTATCCACAGGCGCATCCCCAGGCTGGTGATCCTCGTTCACAGAGCGTGCAGACCATCCGAGGGCCGTCGGCCCGCACCCGAGCGCGGCGCGTCAGCGGCCCAGCCGGCGGCGGACCATGCCGACGACCTCGGTGATCTCACCGATCCGCAGCGCCATCGCCAGCCCGAGGTAGGTCCCGCCGATCACCGCGCCGCCGATCACGAGCTGGATGATCGCCTCCAGGCGTGTCGGCGTGTCGTCGCCCGGCAGCAGCTTGACCACGATCAGGCCGACCACCGCCGCGCCGAGCGCCGCGACCAGGACCCGGCCACCTGTGCGCATGATCTCGCCGAGGCCGATCCGGCCGACCCGGGGACGGAGCAGCCAGGCGGAGGCGATCGCGGCGGCCAGATAGGAGACCGCGTTACCGATCATCATCCCGGCGCCGGCGAAGCTCGCCGAGAAGGCGGCGAAGAGCATGATCTGCACCCCGACGCGGAGCGCCACCACCGGGATGTTGATCAGCGCCGGGGTGCGGGTGTCCGGCAGCGCGTAGAAGGCGAACGTGAACAGCTGGCTCACCGCGAACGGCACCAGCGCCAGCGCAGCGGCGAGCAGCACCACGGAGGTGGCGGTGGCGTTTTCCGCGTCGAAGGCGCCCCATCGGAACAGGGTGAACGCGATCGGCGTGGCGAGGACGGCGTAGCAGACGGCGATCGGGGCGAGCACCGCGGTGACCGTGCGGGTGCCCCGGGCCAGGTCGGCGGCGACATCGGCGTACCGGCCGTCGGCGGCGGCCGCGCTCATCCGGGGCATCAGCGCGGTGATGATCGAGACGGCGATGATTCCGTGCGCGGTCATCAGCAGCAGGAAGACGTTGTTGTAGATCAGCGGGCCGGCGGCGTTCTCCTTGCCCGCCCGGTTCAGCAGGTTGAACAGCACGATCAGGCCGATCTGGCTGACCGCGACGTAGCAGAACATCCACGCCCCGAGCCGGCCCAGCTCACGCAGGCCCAGCTCGCGGAAGTCGAAACGCAGCTTCCAGCGGAAACCGACCTTGCGCAGCGCCGGCAGCAGGCCCGCCGCCTGGATGGCCACACCTAGCAGGGTGCCGCCGCCGATCAGCAGGATCCGCCCGGTGGTCATGTCGTCCGGCTGGACGGTGTCCGTCCCGAAGGCGGCGATGTAGAGGCCGGCGGCGCCGATCACCACCAGGTTGTTGAGGATCGGCGCCCACATCGGGGCGGCGAAGTGCCCCCGCGTGTTGAGCACCGCGCTGATCAGCGCGCTGACGCCGGTGAAGAAGATCATCGGCAGCATCAGGTACGACAGCTTCTCGACCAGCCCCGAGTATCCGGGAGCCGATTCGTCACCTCCGTATAGCCAGGTCAGCGGCGAGGCGAACGCGAGCGCCAGCAGGGCCGCCGCGCCGAGCGCCAGCACCGCCAGGGTGAGCAGCCGCTGGGCGTACGCCTGGCCGCCGTCGGAGTCGACCTTGCGCCGGCGCACCAGCACCGGGATCAGCACGCTGGTGAGGACGCCGCCGAGCAGGAACTCGTAGACCATCCCGGGCAGGATCTGCGCGGTGGTGTACGCGTCACCGACCAGCGCCCCGCCGAGCGCCGCCCCGATCACCAGGTTGCGCAGGAAGCCCGTACCCCGGCTGACGAGGCTGCCGATCGCCATCACCGCGCTGTTGGTCGCGGCGCTGGCCTCGCCGACCTGCTCCTGCGGCGGCGCGGTCGACTCCATGGCCGGCTGGTTGAGCGGCTCGGCGGAGATGAACGTCGCGCCGTCCGACGGCCGGCCGGGCGCGGCGCCGCCCTGGGCGGCGTTCGCGCTGCGGTAGAGACCGCCGCTCATCTTGTCGCCTCCAAGGCAGAGGGGGTAAGTCCGAGCCGGGCACGGGCCCGCACGTCACAGACGATAGTCAACAGTCGCCCGATACCCGCGCCCGGCGGACCGCATCCCCGCCGGGACCGATAGTCTGGCGCTCCCATGTCCGAAGCCTCCGCTCCCCACGCCGCCGACCGCCGCGAACTCACCGCCGCGCAGCGCAACGCCGTCGCCGAACTGCTCCGGGTCTCCCCGGTCGCCGACGAGCTGGGCCGCCGGTTCGCGCGGGCCGGCCACGAGTTGCACCTGGTGGGCGGTTCGGTCCGCGACGCCCTGCTCGGCCGCCTCGGCGACGACCTCGACTTCTGCACCGACGCGCACCCGGACGAGACCCTGCGCATCGTGCGCGGCTGGGCCGAGTCGATCTGGGAGACCGGCCGGGAGTTCGGCACCATCGGCTGCCAGCGCGACGGGCTGCGGCTGGAGATCACCACGTTCCGGGCCGAGTCGTACGACCAGGTCACCCGCAACCCGGTGGTCGAGTACGGCACCGACCTCGCCGAAGACCTGCGGCGGCGCGACTTCACCATCAACGCGATGGCGGTCAGCCTGCCCGAACACCGCTTCACCGATCCGCACGGCGGGCTGGACGACCTCGCCGCCAAGGTGATCCGCACCCCGGGCACGCCCGGGGAGTCGTTCGGCGACGACCCGCTGCGGATGCTGCGCGCGGCCCGGTTCGCCGCCCAGCTGCGCTTCGCGGTGCACCCCGACGTCCACGCGGCGATGACCCTGATGGCCGCCGACCTGGACCGGATCACCGCCGAGCGGATCCGCGACGAGTTCACCAAGCTGCTCTGCGGCGCAGACCCGCTCACCGGGCTGCGGCTGCTGGTCGACACCGGGCTCGCCGAGCGCTTCCTGCCCGAGCTGACCGGGCTGAAGCTCACGATCGACGAGCACGCCCAGCACAAGGACGTCTACGAGCACACCCTCACGGTGGTGAGCAACGCCGTCTCGTACGAGACCGACGGGCCGGACTTCATCCTGCGGATGGCCGCGCTGATGCACGACGTCGGCAAGCCGGCGACCAAGGCGGTGGGCCCGGACGGCCGGGTCAGCTTCCACCACCACGAGGTGGTCGGGGCCCGGCTGACGAAGGCCCGGATGAAGGCGCTGCGCTACCCCAAGGAGATCACCTCCAAGGTCACCGCGCTGGTCGCGCTGCACCTGCGGTTCTACGGCTACGGCCGGGGCGAGTGGACCGACTCGGCGGTGCGCCGCTACGTCGCCGACGCCGGCGACCTGCTGCCGCGCCTGCACAAGCTGACCCGGTCGGACTGCACCACCCGCAACCGGCGCAAGGCCGCCCAGCTCGCCGCGGACTACGACGCGCTGGAGGAGCGGATCGCCCGGATCGCCGCCGAGGAGGACCTGGCGAGGGTCCGGCCCGACCTGGACGGCAACGCGATCATGGAGTTGCTGGGCGTGCCGCCGGGGCCGGTCGTCGGGCGGGCCTGGAAACACCTCAAGGAGCAGCGCCTGGAGCGCGGCCCGCTGGACCGCGACGAGGCCGAGGCGGAGCTGCTGCGCTGGGCCCGGGACGAGGGCATCGTCGAGTAGTCGGCCACACGACCAGGGCGCCGCCCCCGGGCCGGGGACGGCGCCCTGTCGCGGCAGCGGCCACACCGCTGCCCGGTGGCGTCAGCGGGTCTCGACCGCCGTGGCGTCGACCGACGGCTTGCCGTTGCCGGGTGCGGACGACGCCGAGCCGAGCTTCGCCAGCAGGCCGGCCAGATCGATTCCGGTCAGGTCGCTGCCGAGCTGGAGCCCCTGGGCCACGTTGCCTGCCACCGACTTCGTCAACGACGAGGCGCCGTCGGTGGAGATGACGGTCATCTTGTCGATCGCGCCGATCGGGGCGCTGGCCGCCTCGACCACCTGCGGCAGCACCTTGACCAGCAGGTCCAGCACGGCGGCCTCGCCGTACGCCGCGAACGCCTCGGCCTTGCGTGCCATGGCGTCGGCCTCGGCCTGACCCTTGGCCAGGATGGCCGCGGCCTCGGCCTGGCCCTCCCGCTCGACCGCCTCGGCGATGGCGGAGCGCCGACGCTGCTCGGCCTCACCCTCCTTGGCGCCCTCGATCGCGTTGGCCTCGGCCAGCGCGGCCCGGCGGGCCCGCTCGCCCTCACCGGTGAGCCGGGCCTGCTCGGCGGCGGCCTGCGCGGCGGCGATGACGGCCTGCCGCTGCGCGTCGGCGTTCAGCACGGCCGCGTTGCGGGCCGCCTCGGCCTCCTGCTCCACCTTGTACCGGGCCGCGTCCGCCGGCTTGCGCACCTCGGTGTCGAGCTGGCGCTGCTTGAGCTCGGCGTTGCGCTCGGCAACCTTCTGCTGCTCGGAGAGGATCGCCTGGTCCCGCTCGGCCTGGGCGAGCGGCCCGGCCGCGGCGGACTTGGCCTTGGCCGCGTCGATCTCCGCCTGGATGGCGGCCTGCTTGAGCGACAGGTTCCGGTTGGCCTCGGCGATGGCCTCCTCGGCGAGCAGCCGCTCCTGCTCGGCCTGCTGGCGGGCGCGCGCCTCGGCGATCGCCGCGTCCTTGAGCACCCGGGCCGCCTCCGGCCGGCCCAGGTCCTGGAGGTAGGAACCCTCGGCCAGGATGTCCTGGAGCTGGAAGGTGTCCAGCACCAGGCCCTGGTTGGTCATCGAGTGCTCGGCCTCCTCGGCGACCGCGCTGGCGAATGCCGCCCGGTCCCGGATGACCTCCTCGACGGTGAGCCGGCCGACGATCGAGCGCAGCGCGCCGGCGAGCACCTCCCGCGTGAAGTCCTCGATCTCGTCCTGCTGGTGCAGGAATCGCTGGGCGGCGGCGCGGATGGCGTCCTCGGTGCCGCCGACCTTGACGATCGCGACGCCGTGCAGCTCGGTGCGGATGCCCTGCTTGCTGACCGCGCCCTTGATGCCGACGTCGATCCGCCGGCTGGACAGGTCGAGCGACTGGAGCTTCTGCACCACCGGCAGGACGAAGACGGACGCGCCGAGCACGACCTTCTGCCCGGACATGTCGGTGGACCGGCCGCCGTCGGCGGTCTGCGTGGTGCGGCCCTTGCGGCCGGTGACGATGAAGGCCTCGTTCGGCCCGGCGACCTTGATCCGGGAGAGGACGAAGAGCACGAGCACGATGACGAGGAGGACCGCGCCGCCGATGGCGATGAGAAGGGGCATGTGACCGTCCTGATCTGCTATGAGGGGGTTCAGTAGGTTTCGACGTGCACGCTGGTCTCGCTGAGCGCCTCGACCACGAAGATCTGGGCACCGACCGGGATCGGTCGGTCGGCCCGGGCGTTGAGCTTGACCGGCTGGCCGGCCACCCGGACCCGGACCTCGCCGTAGCCGTCGGCGGGCACCGGGGTGACCACCAGGCCGAGCGCGCCGACCAGGTGGTGGCGGGTGGGGGTGGGGTCGGTGCGCATGTCGCGGGCCGCCCGGCTCAGCCGGGACGCCGCCCACGCGGTGGGCACGGCCGCGACGACGCCGCCGGTCAGCGCCACCGCGATCATCGCGGGGGTACGCCCGCCGAGCAGCTCGTTGGCGATCGCGGCGCCGAAGCCGAGCGCCCCGGTGAACCCGGCGACCGCCTCGACCGACACGGGACCGTCGAAGTCCGGGTTGCCGAAGTGCAGCAGCTCGGTGCCGAGCAGGGCGAGCGCCAGCACCGCGACGCCCGCTCCGCCGATGATGAGGAAGATCAGTGTCCCCGTGGCCACGACCTGCACCGTATCGATCTGGCGCAACGTGCCACCGAACCCGCCCGACGCGGAATCTAGCTGTTGACAAGACTCCGGCGAGCAGCCAATCTTGACAACGACAAGACGGAGGTGTCCATGTCCTCGGCAACCCTGACCACCGCAGGCATCCTGCTGATCACCGTCGTCACGGTGGCGTACGGCGGGCTGACCCTGCTCATGCACCTGACCCGGCGCAAGGCCGGCTACCTCGACAACCCGGTCCGCCGGGGCCTGTGGACCGCCGGCCACGCGCACGCCGGGGTGCTGGTCCTCTTCGCGCTGGCCGTACTGCCCTACGTCGACCAGGCCGACGCGTCCGACGGCACCCGCACGCTCATCCGCACCCTGCTCGTGGCGGCGCCGATCCTGATGCCGCTCGGCTTCTTCCTCTCGGTGGCCCGGCCGCAGGACACCAGGCCCAACAAACTGATCTGGCTGACCGTCGCGGGCGGCGCCAGCCTCAGCGCCGGTGCCCTGCTGCTCGGCTTCACCCTGCTCTGAGCGGCCGTCCGGGGCGGGATGCCGGCGGCCACCCGACGGCGTCGCCGGGGCGCACCAGCGAGGCCGGACGCGACCGGGACAATGGGGAGATGCGCTGGACCGTGCTCGACTCCCCGATCGGTGAGTTCTCCGTCGCCACCGACGGGACACACGTGTGCCGGGCCCACTTCGGCCGGGTCGGCACGGCCGACGAGGAGCCGGGCGACGAGACGGCCCGGCAGGCCGTGACGGAGCTGCGGGCGTACTTCGCCGGCGAGCTGACCGAGTTCGCGGTGCCGCTGGCGGTGCCGGGCGGCTCCGACTTCGAGCGCGGCGTCTGGCGGGAGATGACCCGCATCCCGTACGGGGAGACGCTCACCTACGGCGAGGTGGCCCGGCGGCTAGGCGACCAGGGCGCCGCCCGCGCGGTCGGGGTGGCCTGCAACCGCAACCCGATCCCGGTGCTCGTGCCGTGCCACCGGATCGTCGGGGCGGGCGGCAAGCTGGTCGGCTTCGGCGGCGGCCTGGACCGCAAGGTGACGCTGCTCGAACTGGAGGCCGGGGTCGCCCTGCGGCGCGCCTGGTCCTGACGCGGGTCGCCCTGCGCCCGGCTGCTGCCGATCTGGGGCGGAGCCGTCCCGCCGGCACCCGGCGAGGTCAGTCCGGGGCGGGCAGGCAGCCGCCGTCGGCGATGCGGGTGCCGATCTCCACGGCGACGTCGCCCGCGCGGACGCTGCCGAAGACGCACGCCCGGCCGGTCCATCCCGCGAAGAGCAGGCCGTCACCGGGGCCGAGGTCGAGCCGGCCCGGCGGCCGGACGGTGACCTCGGTCAGCCCGGTCGCGGCGACGGCCCGTCGGACGGATTCCTCCCCGGGGTCCTCCCGCCCACCGACGGTCAGGAGGTTGAGGCTCCGCATGACTTCCGCCGCGCAGGCTCGGGCACCGCTGGCCGCCTCCGCATCGAGCGTGCCGCGCTGCCGGAAGGCGTCGTTGGCCGCCTGCTGACGGCGGAACTCCTCCGCGCGCTGCTGCTCGTCGGTCAGTGGCTGGCCGCCGCCCGGTCGGCTCGGCACGGCGGTCGGGGCGCCGTCGGCGGTCCGGGTGACCCCTCCTGGGCGCGCGACGGGGGTTCTCGCGCCGGCGCAGCGGGCCGCGGCGACCGTCGCGGAGGTGGTCGGCAGGGTCGGTGCGATGCTGCCGCTCGGTGCGGAGGCCGGAGCGGTGCCTGGACCGGTGCTTGGACTGGTGCCCGGAGCCGCGCAGCCGGCGAGGACCGGAAGAAGCACGGTGCCGGCGACCGCGCCGATCGCCCATCGTGCCGCTCGGCGGCCGGGACGTGGGACGGACGTCACGGCGATCAGCCTAACCGCGCGTCGCCGATCGCTCGACCCCGTGTGACGTCGGTGGTCGTCGCGCGTACGACGGTGGGAGAGCCGGACACGGCGAAGGCCGGGTCCGTGTGGACCCGGCCTTCGGTGGTGCTGGTGGTCGGCGCGTCAGCGCTCGACCTCACTGGCGATGAACGCCTCGACGGCGGCGTGCGCGTCGTGGTCGGCGTACTGCACCGGCGGGGACTTCATGAAGTACGACGAGGCCGACAGGATCGGGCCGCCGATCTTCCGGTCCAGCGCGATCTTCGCGGCGCGGACGGCGTCGATGATCACGCCGGCCGAGTTCGGCGAGTCCCACACCTCGAGCTTGAGCTCGGCGTTGAGCGGGGTGTCGCCGAAGGAGCGACCCTCCAGACGGATGTACGCCCACTTGCGGTCGTCGAGCCACGGCACGTGGTCCGACGGGCCGATGTGCACGTCGCTCTTGCTCATCTCGTGCGGGATCTGGGACGTGACCGACTGGGTCTTCGAGATCTTCTTCGAGACCAGCCGGTTGCGCTCCAGCATGTTCATGAAGTCCATGTTGCCGCCGAAGTTGAGCTGGTACGTGCGCAGCAGCTCGACCCCGCGGTCCTCGAAGAGCTTCGCCAGCGCGCGGTGCACGATGGTGGCGCCGACCTGGCTCTTGATGTCGTCACCGACGATCGGCAGGCCCGCGTCCTCGAACTTCTTCGCCCACTCGGGGTCGGAGGCGATGAAGACCGGCAGGGCGTTCACGAACGCGCAGCCGGCGTCGATCGCGGCCTGCGCGTAGAACTTGTCGGCCTGCTCGGAGCCGACCGGCAGGTAGGAGACGACGACGTCGACCTGCGCGTCGCGCAGCGCCTGCGCCACGTCGACCGGCTCGGCGTCGGACTCCTCGACGATCTCGCGGTAGTACTGGCCCAGACCGTCGAAGGTCGGGCCGCGCTGCACGGTCACGCCGGTCGGCGGCACGTCGCAGAGCTTGATGGTGTTGTTCTCGCTGGCGACGATCGCCTCGGCGAGGTCCATGCCCACCTTCTTGGCGTCCACGTCGAACGCCGCGACGAACTGCACGTCCGAGACGTGGTAGTCGCCGAAGGTGACGTGCATGAGACCCGGGACGCGGTCGTTCGGGTCGGCGTTCCGGTAGTACTCCACGCCCTGCACGAGGGACGAGGCGCAGTTACCCACACCGACGATGGCGACGCGGACGGAGCCCATAGCGTCTGCCTCCTTCTTCTTCATCACGGCCGCTCTTTCCTGGACTCTCCAGGCGGAGGCGGGCTGTTGTCTTCTCGTCGGCCGCCGGCCGTCCCGGTTTCCGGGACCGTCGGGGCACGGCCGGAGCGCTCGTTGGCGATGAGCTCCTCCAGCCAGCGGACCTCGCGCTCACAGGCGTCCAAGCCATGGCGCTGCAGTTCCAGCGTGTACGCGTCGAGGCGTTCGGCCGCGCGGCCGAGCACGTCGCGAAGCCCCTCGCGACGCTCCTCGATCTTTCGCCGGCGACCCTCCAGGATGCGGAGTCGGGTCGCCTGGTCGGTCCGGGCGAAGAACGCGAAGTGCACGCCGAAGCCCGTGTCGTCGTACGTCTCGGGCCCGGCCTGTGCGATCAGTTGGGCGAAGCGTTCCTTGCCCTCCGCGGTGATTTTGTAGACCACCCGACCTCGTCGGCTGGTCAGCGCGGGAACCTCCTCGGCGGTGGCGGGTGTCTCGGCGGCCTCGGTGATCCACCCCGCCGCCTGCAACCGACGCAGGGTCGGGTAGAGCGAGCCGTAGCTGATCGCCGCCCGGATCGCCCCGAGCTTGGCGGTCAGCTCCTTGCGCAGCTCGTAGCCGTGCATCGGAGACTCCTGCAGGAGGCCGAGGATGGCGAGCTCGAGCACGGGCCATCCTCTCTGTACCCTCTACGCGGAGTGGTAACCGCCGCGATGTATCGGACCGATACATCGCACGCTAGCGGATCACCGTGATCAGGGCAAACCCCCGTTTGCGGGGTTCTGTGGTCACGCATCGTCACCGTGGTCGCCCCGTCCGGCCGGACCGCGTACCCTCTTCCGCATGCGTACGCAGCGCCAGGTGGTGGACTACTCGCTTCGGAAGCGAGCGGTGCTGCGTGAGCTCCTCGCCGGTCGGGTCGGCACGTACGACGTCTGCGACGCGTCGCCGTACCTGAAGAACGCCGCCCGCTACCACGGCGAACCGACGGACGAGCGGTGCCCGATCTGCCGGAGCGAGAACCTGACGCGCGTCCACTACATTTACGGCGACGAACTCAAGCAGTCCGCCGGCCAGGCCCGGACGCTGGCCGAGTTGCCCGTGCTGGCGATGACGCTGCGTGAGTTCCAGGTCTTCGTGGTGGAGGTGTGCCTCGGCTGTGACTGGAACCATCTCGTCGAGCAGTACCTGCTCGGCCGGGACGGGCTGGCCGAGGGCGCCGAGGGCGGGCCGGAGCAGGACGCGGTGGGCGGCGCGGCCGCCTCGGGCACCGGTGCCGTCGGTCGACGGAGGCGAGAGGCGCAACGGTGATCCTGGCTCGATCGGCCGACCCCGGCCAGCACGCGCGCGCCCGGGGTGACCGACGACTCGTTGGTCTGATTGGCCCGATTGATTCACAACTGACACCGGTCGACCGGCACGCTTGTGCCACACCGGCGGGTGTCCCATCTCACGGCAAACCGGTGGCGGCGCGGTTGCGCCCCACCGCGACGGCAGGGTGTGAGGAATGAACTCGTACGGCGATCCCAGTTCCCCGCGCGGGCGGGCCCATATTCCGGGCCGGCACGGCGACCTCGGCGGTGACGCCCGCGGGGGCGGTTGGTCTGCTGCACAGGAGGGTACGGCACCCGGTCGCGCCTCGGTCGCGCCCCGGGGTGCCGCCGGGGGGCGGGCCTCGGTCGGCGGCTCGGCGTCCGTGCCGCCGCGCGGTCCGGCCGCCGGCTCGGCTTCGGTGGGCTCCGCCTCCGCCGGTCGTGCCGGCGCCGGCCGGGCCTCCGTCCCGGTCTCCCCGGCACCGGGCGCGGGCCGGGCGGGAGCGGGCCGCGCATCGGTGCCGGTCTCCCCGGCGGCCGGCGGATCGGCCGGCCGCGCCACAGTGGGCGCCGCGGCCGTCGGCGCCGCCTCGGCCGGGCGGGCCAGCGTCGGATCGGCGTCCGTCGGCCGGGCGTCGGCGCGGGCGAGCGTCTCCCCGGTCTCGGGTGGCCCCGGCGGGCCGACCGGCCCCGGCCGTGGCGGTCGCGGCGCGGGCGACCCGGCCAAGGCGGCGCGGGCGAAGAAGCGCAAGCGGGTGAACCTGCTGATCGCCGCGTTCGCGGTCGTCATCATGCTCGCGGGCCTCGGCGTGGTGGGCTTCACCTACTACTCGACCACCGTCGTGCTCCCCGAGGACACCACGCCGCCGCAGGCGACCACCCTCTACGCGTTCGACAACAAGACGGTCATCGCGAAGGTCGGCACGCAGAACCGGACCCTGGTCACCATCGATCAGATCCCGAAGCATGTGCAGGACGCGGTCGTGGCGATCGAGGACCGGAACTTCTACAAGCACTCGGGTGTGGACTACAAGGGCATCGCCCGCGCCGCGTGGAACAACCTCACCGGCGGCCACAAGCAGGGCGCCTCGACCATCACCCAGCAGTACGCCCGCAACGCGTACGACAACCTGAAGGACGACACCTACGCCCGGAAGGTCAAGGAGGCGATCTTCGCCTCCAAGTTGAACGACGAGTACACCAAGCCCCAGATCATGCAGCACTACCTGAACATCATCTACCTCGGGCGGGGCGCGCACGGCATCGAGGCGGCGGCGCAGACCTACTTCGGCAAGCCGGCGAAGGACCTGAGCGTCGCCGAGGGGGCGGTCCTCGCCGCGCTGATCAAGCAGCCCGAGGCCGGCGCGGGCCACAAGGGCTACGACCCGGCGTTCAATCCGACCGAGGCCAAGTCCCGCTGGGACGACGTGATCCGCGCCATGATCGAAGAGGGCATGCTGAACGCCCCGGGCAAGCCGGCGGCGCCGACCGAGTACCCAACGGTGAAGAAGCCGAACCAGGGTGGCGCCGGTCTCGACTACGGCGTCAACACCCCGTACGGCAACGTGATCAACTACGTCAAGCAGGAGATGCGGGACCAGGGGCTCTGCGTCGACGACGAGACCCAGGTCACCGATGAGAAGAAGCTCTGCTCGCAGGCGCTGATGTCCGGCGGCTACCGGATCCGTACCACGATCGACACGAAGATCCAGAAGGCGGCGGTCGAGACGGCCCAGCGCAAGACCAAGGGCTCCGAGCTCGCCGGCCAGCCGAAGAACCTGATGGCGGCGGTGGTGGCCATCAACCCGGACAACGGCCGGGTGCTCGCCTACTACGGCGGCGACAACGGCACCGGCACCGACTACGCCGGCAAGAACACCGACGCCAACGGCAACGTCACCGGCGGTCACTCGCCGGGCTCCAGTTTCAAGATCTACACCCTGGCCGCGGCACTCCGGGAGCAGAAGGCTCTGGAGTCGCGCTGGAAGGGCCGGGCGTTCACCCCGGAGGGCACCGAGTTCAAGGTCAGCAACGCGGGCGTCGACAACCCGAAGTGCGGCGACTCCTGCACCCTGAAGGAATCCACGCTGAAGTCGCTCAACGTGCCCTTCTACCACGTGACCCAGGAGATCGGGCCGGACAAGGTCATCAAGACGGCCGCCGACGCCGGCGTCACCACCATGTGGCGGACGGACACCAACCCGGCGAAGGCGTACGACCTGACCAAGACCGATCCGAAGAAGATCGCGCCAAGCCCGTTCTTCCACGTGGTCGGCTACGGCCAGTACCCGGTCACCGTCCTCGACCACGCCAACGGCGTCGCCACCTTCGCCAACGAGGGGGTCTACAACAAGGCCCACTTCCTCTACTCGGTGGAGGAGCGGGACGAGGTAACCGGTAAGTGGAAGAAGGTCGGCGGGGAGAAGCTCACCCCGAAGCAGCGCATCGAGAAGGACGTCGTGGCCGACGTGACCTCGGTGCTGGAGCAGTACCCGGCGCAGGTCAACCACCGGTTGGAGAACGACCGTAAGGCGGCCTCCAAGACCGGCACCTGGGAGCAGAAGCCGGACAGCCCGGAGAACGGCGACGCCTGGATGATCGGTTACACGCCCCAGATCGCCACCGCGGTCTGGGTCGGCAACCTGCAGAACCGACTGCCGCTCAAGCTGAAGGACGGCCGTCGGGTAAGCGGTTCCAACCTTCCCGGTGACATCTGGGAGCGGTTCATGGAAGAGGCGCACAAGACCTCGGACAACTATCGGGAGAAGAAGGACTTCCCGCCAGCGGCGAACATCGGCGACCCCAACTCCGGCAACGGCGAGACGCCCCCGCCGATCCAGCCGACCCAGCCGCCCTGCGATCCGACCGGCCTGTTCCCCTGCCCGGGCGGCAACAACGGCGGCAACAACGGCGGCAACAACGGTGGCAACAACGGCGGTGGCAACAACCCCACGCCGACCGAACCCACCGACCCGACCGGTCCGCGGCCGGGTGGCGGGGGCGGCGGTGACGGGCTGCTCCCGAGCCTCACACCCCGACCCGACGACGACTGAGCCCACGAACGCCGCCGGCGGCCGGACGACCTGTCCGGCCGCCGGCGGCGTTTCCGCGTACCGACGTGTCGGGTGCTGAAGGGGACGCGGAGGCCGGTCGTACGGCAGGATGCACCCTCATGAGCACGCAGCCGACGCGAGGCATCGACGACGCCGGTGCCGCCGACCATCCGTCCCGGTCCGACGGCTTCGTCCGGGGCGTCTCCGGCGTCATCGGCGGCCCGTTGGGCGACCACGCCGTCGCGCTCGAGCGACCCGCCGGGCGGGAGAGCCGGTTCTGGACGGCGGCCAGGATCGTCCTGGCCCTGGTCTGCCTGACGCTGGCGCTGCACTGGGTGCAAAAGTCGCCCTGCCAGGACGGCGCCTGGCAGAACAACGTGCAGTACACCCGGTTCTGCTACACCGACGTGCTGGCGCTCTACTACGCCGAGCGGCTCAACGAGGGCGCGGTGCCCTACCGGGACCACCCCGTCGAGTACCCGGTGCTCACCGGCTACTTCATGGGCGCGCTCGGCCTGCCCGTGCACGCCCTCGGCGAGAACGACCCGGGGATCAACCAGGGCCAGTGGTTCTACAACCTGAACGCGCTGGTGCTCGGCGCGCTGGCGGTCGCCACGGTGGCGGTGATCCTCGCCCTGCGCCGCCGACGACCCTGGGACGCCGCGCTCTTCGCGCTCGCCCCCGCGCTGATGCTCACCGCCACCGTCAACTGGGACCTCCTCGCGATCGGGCTGGCCGCGTTCGGCCTGTTCGCCTGGGCCCGCAGCCGGCCCCTGCTCGCCGGCGTCCTGCTCGGCCTCGCCGGGGCGGCCAAGATGTGGCCGCTGTTCGTCCTCGGCCCGATCCTGGTGCTGGCGCTGCGCGCCGGGCGGCTCCGCGCCGCCCTCACCGCCCTCGGCGCGGCCCTGGTGTCCCTGGTCGCCGTGAACCTGCCGGTCGCCGTCCCGTACCGGGAGAACTGGGACCGCTTCTTCGAGCTGAACTCGACCCGGCCGATCGACTGGGGCACCCTCTGGTACATCGGGCGCTACCTGGACGGAAAGGTCGGTAGCGCCAACCCCGCCGACCTCGGGCCCTTCGAGTGGCTGAACGTCAACATCCCGGCGCTGAACGCCCTGTCGTACGCCCTCTTCGGGCTGGCCTGCCTCGGGGTGGCCGCGCTGGGGCTGCTGGCGCCGCGCCGCCCACGGCTCGCCCAGCTCGCGTTCCTGGTGGTCGCCGCGTTCCTGATCTTCAGCAAGGTGTGGTCGCAGCAGTTCGTGCTCTGGCTGCTGCCGCTGGTGGTGCTGGCCCGCCCCAGGTGGGGCGCCTTCCTGGCCTGGCAGGTGGCCGAGGTCTGCTACTTCGCGGCCTTCTACGGGGAACTGCTCGGCGCGTCGACCGGCAAGCCGGTCTTCCCGGAGGGCGTCTTCGTGCTGGCGGCCACGCTACGCCTGACCACCGTGGTGGTGCTCTGCGTGCTGGTCGTGCGGGAGATCCTGCGGCCGGAACTCGACCCGGTGCGCGCCACGTACGCCGACGACCCGGACGGTGGTCTCCTCGACGGCGCGCCGGACGCACCCTGGCTCGACCGCTGGCGGCGCCGGCCCACCGCCCCCGCCGAGCCGGCACCCCTCCCGGCGTGACCCGTCCCGCCGGCCACCCCGAAGCGACACCTCGGGGCGGCCGGCGGCACGCGGGTCAGAGCCGGTAGACCACCACCTGGCCGATCTCCTCGCGGGTGATGCCCAGGCCGTCGACCGGCGCGTCGACCGTGACCTCCCACGGCGTGCCGGCGATCTGGTCGCGCATCAGCAGCACGTTGCGGACGCCGAGGATGCGCAGGTAGTCGACGCTGGTCTGATCCGGGAAGGAGAGCGTCACCCGGCGCACCTCGTCGAGCTGGTGCGGGGTGAAGCCGCTGCCTCCGTTGACCACGTCCTGGAACCTGGTCGTGGACCAGAGCATCACGGGCTGGTCGAGGTTCTGGCTGCTCGGCAGCACCAGCAGCGGGCCGTCCACGGTCCGCATCGCGGCGGGCTGCTGCGGCACGACCGGGTGCGGCGTGACGTTCAGGCCCTCGGCGATCACCAGCACCAGCGGCAGCAGGGTGGCCAGTCGCAGCCACGGGCCCGGCCAGGAGGGGATCCGCTCGGCGCAGATCTCCCGCACCCGCGTGGCGAACGCGCTGACCGCGCCCGCCGCGAGCAGCCCGAGCAGCAGCGTGGTCCAGAGCATCAGCCGGCCGGGGGTGCGCAGACCGCTCCACCCGGGCAGGTGCTCGAAGAGCGGCACGTAGGTGTACGTGCCGTCGAAGAACCGGGTGCCCATGGCGAGCACCATGGTCACCACCACCCCGGCGAGCAGCAGCAGCCGGTGGCGCAGCTTCCAGACGGAGAAGAAGAGCCCGCCGGCGGCGAGCGCGTAGAGCACGAACCCGGGCAGCAGGGTCATCTCCGGGTGCCAGGGCAGCGCCGCCCGCGCGCCCTCGTGCAGCTCGCCCCAGACACGCGACTCGGCAGGCGCGGTGAAGAAGCCGCTCGCCGGCGGGGAGAAGATGCCGATGTCGCCGACCGTCCGCTCCGCCTGCGGGTGCTGCTCCTTCACGGTGAAGTACGGAACCGCCAACAGCGCGCCGACACCGGCGAAGAGCAGCCCGCCGACCAGGTCCGCGGCCAGCAGCCGGCGCCCGAACGGGCGCTTCACGGCCCAGAACCAGGTTCGCCGGACGTACCAGGTCACGGCGGCGACGACCACCGTGCCGCCGAGGAAGTACGCGAACGGCAGCCCGATGCCGAAGCCCAGGCTGAGCTGCCAGGCGGCCACCAGCCAGCCGGTGTAGACCCAGCCGTCGTGCCGGCGCTCCGGGCGGTAGCCGTGGCGGAACGAGTAGCCGTGCCCTCGCGCCAGCATGGCCAGCGCCAGCGGGATGCCGCCGTTGGAGATCACGTGCAGGTGCCCGGCCTGCGCGAGCAGCCAGGGCGCGTAGGCGTAGCCGACCCCGGCCACCGCCCCGCCGATCCGGCCCGCGCCGAGCTGGCGGGCCAGCGCGTACGCCCCGAGCGTGGCGAGCGCGTGGGCCAGCACGAACATGATGTTGTAGCGCAGCACGGCGGCCTCGGGGCCGGTGCCGATCATGCCCGCCGGGGCGTAGCCGAGCAGCGTGTCGGAGAAGGCGAAGCTCCAGTCCTCCGGGAAGAAGGTGTTCGACTGCCAGAGCTGCGCCGGGTTGGTCAGCAGGATGTGCCCGGACCAGGCCATCTGCCACGCCTGCAGGCTCGGGTCCCAGTAGTCCTGCGGGAGGGTGTGCAACGGGTAGCGCAGGGTCGGCCAGGTCATCAGGACGGCCAGCGCCAGCGAGCCGAGCGTCGCGAGCGTCCACTCGTGGATCAGCACGCGACCGACCGCCCGGGCGGCACGCCGTACCCAACTCGGCCGGGGTTCCGGGGCGGACGCGAAGGCGGCCCACCGGTCCGGCTTCCCCGCCTCCTTGCCGCCCTCCTCGGCCTTGCCGCTCTCCTTGCCGTCGCCGTCCTTGTCCGTGCCGGCCTTGCCGTCGCCGGCCTTGTCCGTGCCGGCCTTGGCGGCACCGTCCTCGGCGGCACCGTCCTTGCGGTCCCTGCCGTCGGCGTTTTTGGCCCTGCCGCCCCCGGCGTCGGCCTTGACGTCGCCGTCGGCCTTGACGTCGTCGCTGGTGCCGGCGTCACCGGGCTTGGTTCCGGCGTCGCCGAGCCTGGTCCTGGCGTCTCCGCTGTTCGGGGCGTCGCCGGCCTTGGCGTCGCCGGTGCCGCTGACCGTGCCCGGCCGGTCGTTGTCCCTGCCGCTCGTGCCGCGGGCGTCCCCGGTCGCCGGGTCCTTGTCGCTGGAGCGGGCCGCGGCGGCAGCACCGGCCGTCGGCGCGGTGCCGCCACCCGTGTCGCTGGCCGGGCCGGCCGGGTCGGAAACGTTCCCGCGCGCGGCGTCGGTGGAGGTGGTCGGGCCCGAGGATGGGCTGGCCGGCGCGTCGCTGCCGGAAGCCGCCGACCGGTCGGCGGCGGGATGGGGGCCGCCGGTGGCGGACTGGTCGGTCGTCATCCGGCGGGGCGCTCCGCGCCGAGCCGGTCACGCAGGAAGGTGATGTCGGCGCCCTGACCCTCGACGCCGCCCGGGGTCTCGACGATCACCGGCGCGTCGGCCGCGCGGATCACCGCCACCAGCAGTTCGGGGTCGATCGTCCCGCCGTCGAGGTTGTCGTGCCGGTCCTGCCCGGAGTTGAACGCTCCCTTGGAGTTGTTGGCGTGCACCAGGTCGATCCGTCCGGTGATCGCCTTGACCCGGTCGACCAGACCGAGCAGCTCCTCGCCGCCGGCGTGCGCGTGGCAGGTGTCCAGGCAGAAGCCCACCTCGTAGTCGCCCACGGCGTCCCAGAGCCGGGCCAGCGCGTCGAGCCGCCGGGCGCACGCGTTGTCGCCACCGGCGGTGTTCTCGATCAGGACCGGCAGCTCGAAGCCGCCCGAGTCCGCCGCGTACGCGAAGGTCTTGCGCCAGTTGTCGAACCCGACGGCGAGGTCGTCCCCCGCGTTGACGTGCCCGCCGTGCACGATCAGCCCCTTCGCGCCGATGGCGGCGGCCGCCTGGGCGTGCCCGAGCAGCAGCTTCCGGCTGGGAATCCGGATCCGGTTGTTCAGGGTCGCGACGTTGATGACGTACGGCGCGTGGACGTAGAGGTCGACGTCCGCCGCCCGCAGCCGCTCCGCGTCCTCCCGGGGCTTCGGGGCTTTCCACCCCTGCGGGTCGGAGAGGAAGAACTGTACGGCCCCGGCCTCTCGGGCCGTCGCCTCCGCCAGTGGGTCGGTCGAATCGACGTGGGCTCCGATACGCATGCACGGGAGCCTACGTCGCCGCGCCGACAGCCGGGGCGACGGCGGTGGGGAGTGGGAAAGCGTGCCCGCGTCACCTCCCGGCGTCGGCGGTCGTTGATGCGAGTGGGATCCACGGTTGGTGCTCCCGGGCGAGGTGGCCGCAGGTCGCCCGCCGGGTGGCCGAGCCGCCCGGGAAGCGGGGGCACCCCCGTCGCGCGGCCCGGCGCGACGGGGGTCGACCCCGGAACCGGTACCCGGGCCGGCCGAAAAATTTCGGAGAAATCCGCCATTTACGCCAACAAGGGTCAAGAGCCGTTGTAACGTCAGGTAACAACACGATAAAGCTCCGCGGGGCGTCCCCGGTCCAACCTCATCGGTGTGGTCGTTCCTCCCCAGGTCCCACCCAAGGAATGCGGACGGGACGCCCCGCGGCCTCGTGCACGGGGGCTCGCATCGACAGTGACGTCGAGGCGGGCCCCCGTCGCCTCTGCCCGGCGCGGGTGGACCGACCACCCCGGGCATGATCGTCCGGACCGGGTATCCTGGTCCGGTTGTCCGCGTCCGGCCGGGTCCCCCCGGGACCGGCGTGGGCCACGACGCACGACCTCCTGTCACGGAAGGACCGTGGCCGCTTAGCCCACAGGAGGTGAGCACGTCTTGCGTCATTACGAGATCATGGTGATCCTCGACCCCAGCCTCGAGGAGCGCACCGTCGCCCCGTCGCTCGACACGTACCTGAACGTGATCCGGACCGCGGGTGGCTCGGTGGAGAAGACCGACGTGTGGGGCCGCCGGCGCCTCGCGTACGAGATCAACAAGAAGGCCGAGGGCATCTACGCCGTCATCGACCTGCAGGCGACGCCTGCGGCGGTGGCCGAGCTGGACCGTCAGCTGCGGCTCAACGAGTCCGTGCTGCGCACCAAGGTCATCCGGCCGGAGATGCGCTAAGCATTCAACCCGGTTCACCCGGACCAGCCTCACCGGTGCTGTCAGAGGGCTCTGAGAGCCTGTACGGCAGAACTGATGAGTGCGCGAGGAGATGGTCATGGCAGGAGACACCACCATCACGGTCATCGGCAACCTGACCGATGACCCCGAGTTGCGGTTCACCCCTTCCGGTGCTGCGGTCGCCAAGTTCCGGGTCGCCTCGACGCCCCGGTTCATGGACAAGGCGTCCGGCGAGTGGAAGGACGGCGAGCCGTTGTTCCTCTCGTGCACCGTCTGGCGGCAGGCCGCCGAGCACGTCGCGGAGTCGCTTCAGCGCGGCGCCCGCGTGATCGTGTCCGGCCGGCTGCGTCAGCGGTCCTACGAGACCCGTGAGGGCGAGAAGCGCACCGTCATCGAGCTCGAGGTCGACGAGATCGGCCCGTCGCTGCGCTACGCCACGGCGAAGGTGCAGAAGATGTCCCGCTCCGGCGGCGGTGGCGGCGGCTTCGGTGGCGGTGGTGGCCAGGGCGGCGGAGGCAACTTCGACGACCCCTGGGCCTCGGCCGCTCCGGCACCCTCGCGCGGTGGTTCGGGTGGCGGAAACTTCGACGAGGAGCCCCCGTTCTAATGGCGCCGAGCGCCCGCGATCGCAAACCAGGAGCACGAGCAATGGCCAAGGCCGCTGCACTTCGCAAGCCGAAGAAGAAGGTGAACCCGCTCGACAAGGACGGGATCACCTACATCGATTACAAGGACACCGCGCTGCTGCGCAAGTTCATCTCCGACCGCGGTAAGATCCGCGCTCGGCGGGTGACCGGCGTGACCTCGCAGCAGCAGCGGCAGATCGCCCGTGCGGTCAAGAACGCCCGCGAGATGGCGCTCCTGCCGTACACCGCCACGGCCCGCTGAGAGGAGGCACCGATATGAAGATCATCCTGACTCAGGAGGTGTCCGGCCTCGGTGCCCCGGGCGACATCGTCGAGGTCAAGAACGGCTACGGCCGTAACTACCTGCTGCCGCAGGGCTTCGCGATCGCCTGGACCAAGGGTGCGGAGAAGCAGGTCACGGTCATCAAGCGGGCCCGCTCGGCCCGGGAGATCCGCGACCTCGGCCACGCCAACGAGGTCAAGGACCAGCTCGAGGGCCTCAAGGTCAACCTGAAGGCCCGTGCCGGTGACGGTGGTCGGCTCTTCGGGTCGGTCACCCCGGCCGAGATCGTCGACGCCGTCAAGGCCGCTGGCGGCCCGGCCCTCGACCGTCGTCGGCTGGAGCTGCCCGGTCACATCAAGTCGACCGGCTCCTACCCGGTGCGGATCAAGCTGCACCCCGAGGTGACCGCCAAGTTCGACCTCAACGTCGTCCAGGGCTGACGCCTCACCACAGCACCACGACAGGGCCCGCACCGACCGGTGCGGGCCCTGTTCGCGTTCGACAGGCCGGCCCGGCCGGGTGGTGGCGCGTCAGCCGATCGGCTGCCCGGTGACCGCGCTGATCATGACCGTCGAGAGGCCACCGCAGCGCCGCCGGCACCACGGAGCAGGCGGCGGTGTAGAGCACCGGCCGCCACGCCCCCACCCGGATCGGTATCGAGCAGGTCGTCCTCGACGCGGCGGCTCCGGGCTTCCGCCCCGGCGGCCTCGACCCGACGGCGTACGGCTGCCGGGGTCGACGCCCGCGACGGGGCGACCCGGCTCGGACGCCCGCCGTCGCGGCGCCATGGGCGGTCGGGCGTAGGAGGCCGTCGCCGATCCGCGTGCCTCCCGGTCGTCGGCCCGGCGGCGCCCCCGAGTAGCCCCGCTCCTGCGGTCGGTCGAACGTCCACAGCGGCTCCACCGCCCTGGGCCTGACCTCCGGCGGCAGCGGCAACTGCACTCCCCGGTGTGGTCCGACTCCGGGACCGCGCCGCCCGCCGGGGCCTTCCGCCAGGTCGTCTCGCTGACCCGGCGCCAACTGCTCGTGCTCTCCGTGGTCCGCCAGCCGCCACCGGACCGGCGGCGGTCGAGGTCGTCCTCGTCGTGCCGTCGCTCGCGCGGATCATCCTCTCCGCGTCCCCGGTCCCGGTAACTCACGGCCGGAGCGTCACCCTTCCCCACCGATGGCGCAATCCGCTGTCCAGGTGTAGCCGTTCGCTGGAAGGGGCCCGGGACGTTCGACCGGGCAGTTCGACCGAAAACTTCTCCTCCACAGGGTGGGGATTGAGTTTTCCCAGCTCAGCGGCTTGTCTGGGGGAATTCCCCAGCCGTTTTCCACAGCCTGTGCACACCCTGCGCACATGGTCGTCCACCGGCATCCACAGGTTGTCCCGAGGCTCGTCCACTGCCATGGTTGAGGGGCTGACCTCGGGTTCCGTAAGGTGGGCCCCCCGACCGGCCGTGCGATGACCCCCGATCGACCGGCAGGTCGAGGTTGTCGTACCCCGGCGGTAGAGCTGGCCTTGGATCCGACGCAGTGGAGGGGGGGACCCGTGTCGGTCACCGACGACATGCGGGCGGACCAGCGCACCGGCGGCGGCCAGGCGTCCCCGCCGCCCCAGCGCGACGGTCAGTTCGACAAGACCCCGCCGCAGGACGTCGCTGCCGAGCAGTGCGTCCTCGGCGGCATGCTGCTCTCCAAGGACGCCATCGCCGACGTCGTCGAGATCCTCAAGACCAACGACTTCTACCGGCCGGTGCACGCCACCATCTTCGACACCATCCTGGAGATCTACGGTCGGGGCGAGCCGGCCGACTCGATCACCGTGGCGGCGGCGCTGGCCGACTCCGGCGACCTCGTCCGGATCGGCGGCGCCCCCTACCTGCACACGCTGATCGCCAGCGTGCCGACCGCCGCGAACGCCGCCTACTACGCGCGGATCGTCAGCGAGCGGGCGGTCCTGCGGCGGCTGGTGGAGGCCGGCACCAAGATCGTGCAACTGGGCTACGGCACGGGTCAGGGCGGCAGCCGCGACGTCGACGACATCGTCGACCTCGCCCAGCAGGCGGTCTACGACGTCACCGAGCGCCGCGTCAGCGAGGACTTCGCGGTGCTCGCCGACATGCTCCAGCCGACGCTCGACGAGATCGAGGCGGTGGGTGCCCAGGGTGGCGTGATGACCGGCGTCCCCACCGGCTTCACCGACCTGGACCGGCTGCTCAACGGCCTGCACGCCGGGCAGCTCATCATCGTCGCCGGGCGGCCGGGTCTGGGTAAGGCGCTCGCCCTCGACACGCCGCTGCCAACCCCGGACGGATGGACCACGATGGGCGAGGTCGCCGTGGGCGACCGCCTGCTGGCCGCCGATGGCAGCCCGACCACCGTTACCGCCGCCTTCGAGGTGATGTACGACCGGCCGTGCTACGAGGTTGAATTTTCCGACGGCACGGTGATCGTCGCGGACGCGGAGCACCTGTGGAAGACCACGACCCGGGCGAGCCGAAGCCAGCCTGAGCAGCGAACGCGTCAGTACTGGCCGGAGTCGTCGTTGTCCAGGGTGCGGGCCGCCCAGGCGACGGTCGGTGCCGAATCCCGACGCCTCGTCACCGTGGCGCAGGCCCTGGAACAGGTCGGCCCTGAGTTCCGCAACGTCCTGCACACCGTCGCGCGGGAGGTCGGCGCCGAGGGGCGGGTGAGCCGGCTGGTGACGCGCGCGGGGAAGGCGCAGAACTGGAGCGCACCGGGGTACCCGGCAGGGCCACTGCTGACTGGGCTGCGCGAGCGGGCCGAGCGGCACGTCAATGCCGGTGCCCGGGTGCGGCACGGCGGCGTGGTGACCACTGCCCAGATCGCGGCGACGTTGCGTACCGACACGGCCGACCGGCGGTTGAACCACGCCGTCGAGAACTGCGGTCCCCTGCGACTGCCGGAGCGCGACCTGCTGATCCCGCCCTACACCCTGGGCGCGTGGCTCGGTGACGGGCACACCGGCGCCAGCCGGTTCGCCACCGCTGACGACGAGATGGTGGACCTTGTCGAGCAGGACGGATTCGTGGTGCGGCCCAGCGGCCCGATGCTCTACAGCATCTCTCTGCCGGCGGCGACGCCATCGACCGAGCGGACGTGTGTCAACTGCGGCCGGTCCACCCGGTCACTTCGGGAGAACCCTGCCGTCAAGCGCTGCGCGGACTGCAGGGTCGTGCACGGTTCGTTTCTGGCGCTGCTCCGCCGGCTGGGGGTGGCGACGGACAAGCACATCCCGCAGGAGTACCTTCGGGCCTCCGAGCCCCAGCGCCGCGCGTTGCTGGCGGGCCTGATGGACACCGACGGCACGGTCGCTCCCGCCGGTAACCTCCAGTACACCTCCACCTCCAAGCGGCTCGCCGAGGACGTGTGGGAGCTCGTGGTGAGTCTGGGCTACCGCTGCACTGTCACGGAAAAGGCGGTGCCCGGGCGCAGCCCCGATTCGTCGATCGCGTACACGCTGAACTTCTCCACCCCGGATCCGATCTTCCGGTTGGAGCGGAAGCGCTCGGCTCACGCTGCGAGGCGTCGTACCAGTTCGGACGTGCGGACGAATTCCCGCTTCATCGTGGACGTCCGACCGGTGCCGAGCGTCCCGGTCCGGTGCGTGACGGTGGACAACCCCGAGCACCTCTACCTCGCGGGTCGGGCGATGATCCCGACGCACAACAGCACCGCGAGCATGGACTTTGCCCGAAACGCGGCTATCCGCGCCAACCAGGCATCGGCGATCTTCTCGCTGGAAATGAGCAAGGTCGAGATCGTCATGCGGCTGCTCTCGGCCGAGGCGCGGGTGCCGCTGCACGTCCTGCGCAGCGGTCAGCTCTCCGACGACGACTGGACCAAGCTCGCCCGGTGCATGGGCGAGATCAGCGAGGCGCCGCTCTTCGTCGACGACACGCCGAGCATGAACCTGATGGAGATCCGGGCCAAGGCGCGGCGGCTCAAGCAGCGGCACGACCTCAAGCTGATCGTCGTCGACTACCTCCAGCTGATGACCTCGCCGAAGCGCACCGAGAGCCGGCAGCAGGAGGTCGCGGACCTGTCCCGTGGCCTGAAGCTGCTGGCCAAGGAGGTCGAGTGCCCGGTGATCGCGGTGAGCCAGCTGAACCGTGGCCCGGAGCAGCGCACCGACAAGCGACCCCAATTGTCTGATTTGCGCGAAAGTGGCTCAATTGAGCAAGATGCCGACGTTGTCATCCTGCTGCACCGCGACGACTACTACGACAAGGAATCGCCCCGGGCCGGGGAGGCGGATTTCATCGTCGCCAAGCACCGAAATGGCCCGACCGACACCGTGACGGTGGCCGCCCAGCTGCACCTGTCGCGCTTCGTCGACATGGCGATCGTCTGAGAGCAGCGGCGCGGGTCAGCCCAGCAGCGGAAACCAGCCGGCGACCTCGCCGAGTTCGAGCTGGTCGCGGTCGGTGAGTGGCACCCGGCCGGTCGCCTTGAGCAGGTATTCCGCGTCGCTCCATCCGGCCGGGCGGACGGCGTCGTCGCTGAGCAGGCCGTCCATCGTGGCCACGGCGACCCGCGTGGCGAGCACCCCGGGCAGGGGCGCGTCGGGCAGGTCGAGGACCAGGTCCAGGTGGTGCACGACGGCCTCGGTGGTCAGGGTGGCGAGCAGGTCCGGCACGCGCAGCACGTGCCCCTGCGTGGTGACGCAGGCGCCGGGGTCGGCCGCGCCAGCAGCGCGTACGGCGGCGGGGGCCGTGTCGGTCCAGAGCCGGACGATCCCGCTCGGACGGTCGAAGGCGGCGGCGGAGCGGCGAACCCACCAGGCATGTCGGGCACCGGCTCCGTCCCCGTCGGCCGGGAAGGCGCGCCAGTAGCTCACGCCGTCCACGTCGGGCGGACCCTCGGCGGGGCTGGCGAGCGCGACCAGCGCCCGCTGGGCGTCGCATAGCACGTGGAACAGCAGGTCCGCGACGAGCCAGCCCCGGCACCGGGTGGGCCGTTGCAGGTCGGCGTCGTCGAGGTCGGCCACGACCCGGATGATCCCGTCGTACGCCTGCGCCAGCGCGAAGTGCTGCCCCTGGTGCGTCATGGAGTGCAGCGTCGCACGCCCACCGCCGGCCGGCACGGCGAGCGGCGGTAGGAGGGTGCGGGCGTGGCCACGGGTGACCGGGCCGGTCGAGGCACCGGCCCGGTCGACGGAGTGGGCTCAGCCGAACATCTCGTCCAGGAAGCTCTTGTGCTTCTTGCGCTTGTAGTGCCCGTGGTAGCCGTGGTGCTGGTGGCCGTGCCCGTACGCGGGGGCCGGCGGGTAGCCGTGGGCCGGCGGGGGCGGCGGGGGCGGCGGGACGGCGCCGTAGCCCGGCTGGTGCGGGGCGGGGGCGGGCGGCGGGGGCGGCGGAGGCGCGTAACCGCCCTGCTGGTGGGCGGGCTGGCCGGGGTAGCCGCCCTGCTGGTGGGCGGGCTGCGGCGCGGTCGGCGCGCCCTGCTGGCGGTTCCAGTTGGCCTCCGCCTCGAACAGCTTCTCCAGCTCGCCGCGGTCGAGGAAGATCCCCCGGCACTCGCCGCACTGGTCGATGACGACGCCGCTGCGCTCGTACTGGCGCATTTCTCCGTGGCACTTGGGACAGGTCAGGCTCATTCTCCGACCGTACCCGGTCCGGTCACGCGGTTGCTGTCAGCGTTTCCGTGACTTCGGAATCGGGGACCTCGTGGAAGTCCTCGTAGTAGGCGCTCACCGCCATGAACTCCGGCGGGTGCTGCGCGCAGATGACCTGGTCGGCCTCGGCGGCCAGCATCTCGTACGCCTCCTGCGAGCCGACCGGGACGGCGACCACGACCCGGCGGGCGCCGAGGTGGCGGGCGACCTGGACGGCGGCGCGGGCGGTGGCCCCGGTGGCCAGGCCGTCGTCGACGATGACGGCGGTGCGCCCGGACAGGTCGAGCGGCGGCCGGCCAGCGCGGTAGAGCTGTTCCCGCCGCTCCAGCTCGGCCTGCTCGCGCCGGCGCACCTCGGCGATGTCGTCGGCGCCGAGCCGGCTGGCCACGACGTCGTTGAGCACCTGCACGCCGCCGGGGCCGAGCGCGCCGAAGGCGACCTCGGGTGCCCACGGCATGCCGAGCTTCCGGACGACCAGCACGTCCAGCGGCGCGCCGAGGCGCTCGGCGACCACCCGGGCCACCGGCACGCCGCCGCGCACCAGCCCGAGCACGATGACGTCCGGTTCGCCGATCAGGGCGGTGAGCCGGTCGGCGAGCATCCGGCCCGCCTCTTCGCGGTCGCGGTAGGTGGTGGTCATGCCTCAGGTCTACGCCGTGTCGCCGCCCTTCGCCTGCCAGTTCGGCGAACCGGGGTGCCGCAGCGCGGCGGCCCAGACCAGGAGGGCGAGCGGGTAGAGCAGGTAGCCGAAGCGGGTCGACGGCATCAGCAGGATCGCGGCCAGCAGCCCGTACCCGCAGGTCAGCGCGGCGGCGACGGCGGTGCGGGGCGGGCGGCGGGCGAGCCGGACGGCGATCGCCAGCCCGGCCGCGAGCAGGAGGGCGGCGGCGACCGCGCGGCCGGCGGGCAGCGCGGTGGCGATCAGATGGCCGGGGAACGGCGACTGTGCCGGGCTGGTCACCAGGCCGTGGCCGAGCGGGAAGCGGAGCACGTTCTCGACCAGCGCGTCGCGGTCGACGAGCAGGGCGGGGAGCAGCGCGGCGACGGGGAGGCCGACCGCTCCCGCCGCGACCCGCAGGCCGGCCCGCCGGGTCATCCCCCAGATGATCAGCACGAGGGCGACCGGCCAGGCGAAGAGCTTCAACGCCCCGGCCAGGCCGACGGCGATGCCGGCCCGGCCGGGTCGTCCGGCGGCGACGAGGGCCAGCGCGAGCAGGCAGAGGGCGAGTACGGGCAGGTCGTCGCCGCCGGTGGTGAGGGTGAGCGCGCAGACCGGCAGCACGGTGGCGGCCTGTACGCCCCGGAGCACGGCGGCGCCGGTCGCGTGGTGGCCGGCGGGGCGGTCGACGCGCGTCAGGGTGCGGACCGCCAGGGCCAGCGCCAGTGCGGTGCCGACCGCGAACCAGACGCGGGCGTCGGTCCACCAGGCGTCGACGGCCGCCCTGGGCAGCCCGAACAGGGCCATCCCGGGCTGGTACGGGGTGTAGCCGAGCAACTGCTCGCCGGGCGGCAGGGCGGCGATCGCGTCGTGCCCGAGGTACGGCGTACCGGTGTCGACCAGTCGCCTGCCGGACTCCTCGACGACCAGCACCTCCTCCTGCGCCCGGTCGCCGCGCCCGCCGGCCCGTTCGACGCTCTGCCAGGCCAGCGGCAGCAGGGCGGTGGTGATCCAGGCGAAACCGGTGACCGCCCAGCGGGCCGGCAGGCCGGCCAGCGGCGACCGCGGGTCGCGTCGGCGCAGCACGAGTTGGGCGGTCGCCGCGAGGGCGGCGACGAGGTACCCGACGGCGGCGACGCCGCCCCAGGCCCGGTGCGGGACGAGTGTGGACGTGGCGGCGGTGGTCGCGGCGAACGCCGCCGACACGGCGTACAGGCCGAGGTCGAGGGCGAGGCCACCGGCGGCGGAGTCGAGGGCCCGCCAGCCGCGGCGGTTGGTCGGGGCGGCGGTCACGCGCGCCAGTCTGGCAGACCGGGCCCACGCCACCGCCACGCGTCGACGGTGGGCTGGCGGCCGGCCCCGGTTCAGGCCGGCAGGTGGCGGTCGGCGCGCCCGCGCCCGCCCTGCCGGCGGCCGGGGGCGAGACGGATGACCGCGCCGGCGTCGTGCAGCGGCGGCGCGAGAGCGCCCGGACTGCCCCCGGAGCCCCGCCGGAACGCGGCGAGGAGCGTGCCCGCGGGCATCGGCCGGGCGAAGAGGTGGCCCTGCCCGGCGGTGCAGCCCAACTCCCAGAGCGCCCGGCGCTGCGGCTCGCTCTCCACCCCCTCCGCCACCACGTCGAGGCCGAGGCTGCGGCCCAGGTCGAGGGTGGAGCGGATGACGGCGGCGGCCTCGGCGGAGCCCTCCATGGCGGTCACGAAGCTGCGGTCGATCTTCAGCTCGTGCACCGGGATCCGGGAGAGCAGGGAGAGGGAGGAGTAACCGGTGCCGAAGTCGTCCAGCGCCAGCCGCACCCCCTCGTCCCGCAGCCGGCTGAGCACCCGGTCCACCACGTCGAGCTGGCTGAGCGTGAGCGTCTCCGTCAACTCCAGCACCAGCCGGTCGGGGGGCAGGTCGTGGGCCCGCAGCCGGGCCAGCACCGAGCCGGGGAAGCGGGCGTCGAGCAGGCTGCGCGGCGACACGTTGACCGCGACCGGCACGTCGAAGCCGGCCTCCCGCCAGGCGCTCGCCGCGAGCAGCGCCTCGTCGAGGATCGCCTCGGCGAAGGCCGGCAACAGCCCGGACCGTTCCACCGCCTCCAGGAAACGCAGCGGGTCGATCACCCCGTGGACGGGGTGGCGCCAGCGGGCCAGCGCCTCCGCGCCGGTGACCAGGCCGGAGCCCAGGTCGACGATGGGCTGAAAGTTGACGGTGAACTCGTGGTCGGCGACGGCGCGGGGCAGCTCCCCGCCGAGGGTCAGCCGGCCGAGGTCGGCGGTGTCCCGGGTCGGGGCGTACGTCGAGGTGCGCTGCCCGGCCCGCTTCGCCTGGTACATCGCCACGTCCGCGCGGCGCAGCAGCTCCGGCATGCCGCCGGTGGCGGGCGCGGCGGCGATCCCGCCGCTCGCCTCGACGCTGATCCGCATGCCGTCCAGGTCGAACGGCTCGTGCAGCGCGGCGAGCAGGGTCTCCGCGCGGTGCGCGGCCACCGCCGGGGCCGGCAGACCCCGCAGGAGTACGGCGAACTCGTCGCCGCCCAGCCGGGCCACCAGGTCGCCCTCCTGGGCGGCGGCGCCCAGCCGTTCGGCGACCTGCACGAGGACCTGGTCCCCGGCGGCGTGCCCGAGGGTGTCGTTGACTTCCTTGAAGTGGTTGAGGTCGATCAGCACCAGCGCGGTCACCCCGTCGGCGTGCCGGGTGTTGAGGTGCTCGGTGCCCTGGTCGAGCAGGTGGCGGCGGTTGGCCAGCCCGGTCAGCGCGTCGTGTGTGGCGGCGTACGCGTGCTCGTCGGCGACCCGGGCCAGCTCGGCGTACGCCTGGGCGTTGCGGACCGCGGTGCAGAGCGCCGAGGCGAAGGTGCGCAGCGTGTACTGCTCCCGTTCGGAGAGCTGCACGGGGCCGCGGAAACGCAGTCGCAGCACGCCCACGTCGGCTGTCCGGTCGTGCCCCTCCAGCGCGGCCGGGACCACGGTGCCGGCGGTGGAGGTCGGCTCGCCGGCCGGCCCGTCGTACGTGATGGCGCCCGCTCCGCCGCGCACGGTCCGGCCGCCGTCGCGCAGCTCGACCTCCACCTCGTCGGCGGAGAACAGCTCGGCGGCCTGGGTGACCGCCGTGGTGAGGACCTTGTCCAGGTCGACCACGTTGAGCGCGTCGGTGGTGCGGGCGAGCCGCTGCCACGCCTGCTGCTCGGCGCGCCCCCGCACCCGGGTCGAGTAGGCGAGGTGCAGGCTGAGGACGAGGGGCGGGACGGCGAGCAGCAGCCGAGGATCCGCTCTGAGGATGAGCAGCGTGCAGACCGCGACGACGAAGCGTACGCCGAAGCCGGCCAGGCGCAGATCCAGGTTGTTGAGGAACTGGCGACCGACCCGGCTGTTCGACGCCAGTGCGATCACCGGAATCGCCAGGAGGTCGTCCAGCAGTGCCGCCACGAGATAGATCGCGCCGAGTGACGTGATGAGCTCGACCACGTCCGTCGGCGGCCACCGCCACTGCAGCGCCAGCGCGACCGCGCCGGCCCCGGCGGCGACCAGGATGTTCTTGCCGACGCCGAATGCGGTCTTGATGGCCGGGAGGCCCATGGTGACGGACGCGATGCCGACGCCCGCCCCGGTCGAGAGCACGACCCACGCCGGCGGGGCGACGGCGAGCCCGATCACGATCGCCGTTTCGATCCACGTGATGGCGTGGGTCGTCGACCGAATGCGTATCGGAGCCTTCACCCTCGTCCCGAGGGCCGTCATGCAGGTCAGGGCGACGATCGTTGCCACATCGCCGATGGAGTGGGGTGGACCGTCGACCAGCGACACGAGTGCGACGAGGGTGGGTGCGACCGCCAACGCGACCACCAGGCCGACGAGCGACAGCAGTTGCCGATCTGTTCTGCTCGCGTTTCCTGGCGTCATCCCGGCCATGAGGCTCCTGTCGTCGCCGACAGTTACATGCTGACGACGGGAGCCTACCGCTCTGTGTCATCAAAAGTCAGTGCCAGTCGCTGCCGCGCATGACGCGCTCCTTTCGCTCCGTCCCGGCTTGCGGCCGCATCCCTGGGGGATCAGCCGTCGTGACGGGAGCGTAGGAGAAATGACGAATGGTTTGCAGCAATAAATGTCGGTATGCGCAACATTAGCCAAGCCTGGGACCCCTTGTCACGGTCTGTCCATCGTTCCTGAGCGGAGCGCGTAGGCGTCGCGTATGAGGGCCGGTGCCGTTGACTTCTGATGATGACAGCAGGGAAAGGAGTCTCTCCCGGCAAGTGTGGAACCGCGGGATCGCCGGCATCATCCGCGCTTCGGTTGGACCGCAACTGTCAATCACCTCGTGGACCATGCGTTGCGGTCGCGTCACCCTGGCGTGCGGTGGCGGTGAATCGCCGAACGTGCGGAGACCTTGTCCGCCCGGCTCCGGGTGATCATTTCAATCCGCGCCGGTGCGGAAATAGCGCACGGTTCTCACCTTGGTGGCCGCGCACCCGGACGGTTCGTCACCACCGAAGAACTGGTCAACGAGTTGTGTGCGGTACGCACGCACCGGTTGCCGCCGTGGCGATGCCGAGACGCGAACGCCCTCGGCATCGCCTATCGGATCTGCTGGACGAGGTGCGTCGGCAACACGCATTGGTGCTCGAATTGACGGCCGAATCGGGGAGGCGCGCGGAATGTGGCGTGCTGAACGCGGCGAGTGGTGGACGCCGGCGCGAGGTCGGGTGACGGGCGCGCTCGGGGTGCACCCGGCGATGGCGTCGTACGACGGATAGGCTCGCGGCCGTGACCGATCCCGCGCAGCTCACCCACGTCGATCCGGCCGGCGCGGCCCGCATGGTCGACGTCTCCGCCAAGGCGGTCACCGGCCGCCTGGCCGTCGCCGCCGGCCGGCTCCGCACCACCGCGGAGGTGGTCGAGCTGCTGCGTCGCGACGGGCTGCCCAAGGGCGACGCGCTGGCGGTCGGCCGGCTCGCCGGCATCATGGGCGCGAAGCGGACCCCGGACCTGATCCCGCTCTGCCACCCCATCGCCCTGCACGGCGTCACGGTCGACCTGGCGCTGACCAGCGACACCGTCGAGATCACCGCCACGGCGCGGACGGCGGACCGCACCGGGGTGGAGATGGAGGCCCTGACCGCGGTGGCCGTCGCCGGGCTGGCGCTGGTCGACATGGTCAAGGCGGTCGACCCGGCGGCCAGCGTCGACGCCGTCCGGGTGCTGCGCAAGGAGGGCGGCAAGACCGGCGAGTGGGTCCGTCCGGAGGACCGGCCGTGATCCGGGCGCGGGTGGTCGTGGCGTCCAACCGGGCCGCCGCGGGGGTGTACGCCGACACCAGCGGGCCGCTGCTCGTGGCCGGGCTGCGCGAGCTGGGTTGCGAGGTGGACGACCCGGTGGTGGTGCCCGACGGCGAGCCGGTGGGCGAGGCGCTGCGCGCCGCCCTGGCCGACGGGGTCGACGTCGTGCTGACCAGCGGCGGCACCGGGATCAACCCGACCGACCGCACCCCCGACGTGACCCGGGCGCTGCTCGACTACGAGATCCCCGGCATCGCCGAGGCGATCCGGGCGCACAGCCGCGACAAGGTGCCCGCCGCCGCGCTCTCCCGCGGGCTCGCCGGCGTGGCCGGCCGGATGCTGGTGGTCAACCTGCCCGGCTCCACCGGCGGGGCCCGGGACGGTCTGGCCGTGCTCGGGCCGATCCTCGCCCACGCCGTCGACCAGCTCCGCGGCGGCGACCACTGACGCCCCGCCACGTCCATCCCGGCCGCCCGCTCGGCCGCGCACCGGGGTGGTGCAGGTGACGGGGCGACCGGCACCCCGCACCGACTAGGCTCGGCCGGGTGAGCACGGAAACCGCACCGGCCGCCGATCCAGTCGCCGCGCCCCCGCCGGCCGACTGGGAGGAGGCCCGATCCCGGGTGTACGCGGTCGGCCTGGCCGCCGCGCTTCCCGCCGTGAGCCGGCCGCTCGCCGAGATCGACGGGCACACCCTCGCTGAGCCGTTGACCACGCGTACGGACCTGCCCGCCTTTCCGACCTCCAGTGTCGACGGCTGGGCGGTGCGCGGGGCGGGCCCGTGGCGCCCGGTCGGGCGGGTGCTGGCCGGCAGCACTCCGGCGCCGCTGACCGACGACGGGACGACCGTCGAGATCGCCACCGGCGCGATGGTGCCCGCGGGCGCCACCGCCGTGCTGCGGGTGGAGGAGTCCCGCCCTACGCCGGAGGGCCTGGTCGACGGCACGCCGCGGCCCGCGCCGGAGTGGCGCGAGCCCGGCGAGGAGGCGTACGCCGGGGAGGAACTCGTCCCCGCCGGCACGCCGGTGGACCCGGCGCTGGTCGGTCTGGCCGCCTCCTGCGGGCACGACAGCCTGCGGGTGCGGCGGCAGCCGCGCGCCGCGCTGCTGGTCTTCGGCGACGAGTTGCTGACCGCCGGCCCGCCCGCCGCCGGCCGGGTCCGGGACGCGCTCGGGCCGGCGGTGCCGGCGTGGCTGCGCCGGTACGGCTGCGTGGTGCGTCCGTCGGACGTGGTGGGACCGGTGGCGGACACCCTGGCCGCGCACGTGGCGGCCCTGCGCACCGCGCTGGCCACCGCCGACCTGGTCTGCACCACCGGCGGCACGATGCACGGCCCGGTCGACCACCTGCACCCCGCGCTGGAGGCGCTCGGCGCCGACTACGTGGTCAACACGGTCGCGGTGCGGCCCGGCTTCCCGATGCTGCTCGCCCGGCTGACCGACGCCGACGGGCGGGTCCGGTTCGTCGCCGGGCTGCCCGGCAACCCACAGTCCGCCATCGTCGCCCTGGTCTCGCTGGTCGCCCCGCTCCTGGCTGGCCTGTCGGGCCGACCGATGCCGGTGCTGCCGCACGCCACGCTCGCCGAGCCGGTGCCCGGCCGGGGGCGGTACACCCACCTGGCGCTGGTCCGGCTGGACCGCACCGCCGGCACCGCCCACCCGGTCCGGCACGTCGGCTCGGCGATGCTGCGCGGGCTGGCCGGCGCGGACGGGTTCGCCGTCATCCGCCCCGACACCTCCGGCGAGCCCGGTGACCGGGTGCCCGTCGTGCCACTGCCGCTGCTGCCCGGGGAGCGTGCGTGGTGACCGCGCCGACCGCCGACGCGTCAGGCCGACTCGCGGACCACCGGCCCACGACGTTCGGCGAGGTCACCGACCGGCCGCTCGACCTGGCCGCGCACGAGGCGGCGGTCGCGGACCGCCGGGCCGGCGCGGTGGTGTCGTTCCAGGGCGTGGTCCGCGACCACGACCACGGCCGCGCGGTGACCAGCCTGGAGTACGAGGGCCACCCGAGCGCCGAGCGGGTGCTGCGCGAGGTGGCGGCCGAGATCGCCGCCGAACCGGACGTGTACGCGGTCGCGGTGTCGCACCGGATCGGCCCGCTCGCCATCGGTGACGTGGCCCTGGTCGCGGCGGTCAGCACCGCCCACCGGGCCGCCGCGTTCGCGGCCTGTGCCCGGCTGGTCGACGAGGTCAAGGCGCGGCTGCCGATCTGGAAGCGGCAGGTGTTCGCCGACGGCACCGAGGAGTGGGTGAACTGCCCCTGACGGGCGGCCCACCCCTCAGCGGCGGACGCCGAGCGCGGCCTGGCGGCCCATCCGGTCGCCGTAGAAGGCCGGCTCGGCGCCGGGGCGCCACGGCAGCGCGGCGACGAGCACGATCAGGGCCAGCGCCAGCGAGTTCTCCATCAGGGCGCCGAAGAGGCCGTCCTGGTAGTGCGACACCTCGGGGAGCTGGTGTTCGTACGGCCAGATCGGGGAGACCAGGAAGAGCAGGTAGAGCCCGATCGCCGCGACGCCGTGCCGGAGCCCGGTCAGCGTCGGGTACCAGATCGGCGGGCGCAGCCCGTTGACCCCCGGCAGCCCGCCGTACGCGCCCTGGCCGGCCCGCTGGGCCAGCCCGCGGCTGGCGTCCCGGCGGCGTACGGCGGCGTCGGCCAGCACGATGATCGCGGGGATCACCCAGACCAGGTGGTGCGTCCAGGAGATCGGGCTGATCACGTTGGCGGTGAGGCCGACCAGCGTGAACGCGGTCAGCTCGTCGCCGTCGGCGCGCGCGTTGGCGGCGCGGGACAGGCCGAGCGCCAGCATCAGCACCGCGAACGACAGCCAGAGCAGGCCGGGCGTCTCGATCGAGTCGTAGAGCCGGGCCAGCAGCCCGGCCAGCGACTGGTTGGGCGTCATGTCGGCGGCGCCGACCCGCTCGGTCTGCCAGAGCACGCCGCCGAAGTAGGCCCGGGACTCGTTGCCGACGACGGCGAAGGAGCCGAGGGTCACGGCGATCACCGTGCCGACCGCGGTGGCCGCCGCCCGCCACTGTCGGGTGATCATCAGGTAGGCGATGAACAGGGCCGGGGTCAGCTTGACCGCGGTGGCCAGACCGATGCCGACGCCGGCCCACGCGCCGCTGTAGACGAAGCGCAGCAGCGGGCCGTCGGTCTCGGCGACGTGGGTGCCCCGGCGGGACCGCCAGCGCAGGCCGATCAGGTCGGCCATGATCAGTGCGAAGAGGAGCAGGTTCACCTGGCCGTAGCCGAGGGTCTCCCGGGCCGGCTCGATGGCGACCGCCAGCGGCGTCGCGATCGCCACGGTGAACGGGAGCGGCCAGCCGAGCCGGTCGACGATGGGGCGGAGCAGACCGGCGAGCACGACCGCCAGGGCGGCGATGCTGGCGAGCGCGTTGGCCATCCCGGCCAGCTCCACCGGCAGGTGCGCCATCGGCAGCATGACCAGGCCGCCGAACGGCGGGTAGGTGAAACCCAGGGTGGTGCCGGGTGCGATGAACTCGTAGAGCTCGTGACCGCTCGCCCACCACACCACCGCGCCGTGGTAGATCTTCATGTCGAAGAAGTTGTACGGCCGCCCGAAAGCGCCGATGGCGAGCCATGCGGCATAGGCGACGGCGGCCACGATGCCGGTCCGTACGACTGTCCTGCGATCGATCCCACGCGTTACGCGGCGGACTGGGGCGAGGCGGTCCGCCCGTCTACCGACAGTCGCCGGCATGGCGTGGCCACCCCCGTACCAAGGTCGTCCTACCCGTCCAGGTCCGGTACGGAGCCTAGAACGGCGCCTCACGTTAATGCCTCCCGCGTTATGCGACCGTGTCCGATCCCACACATGTTTTTGACATTTCCACCGCGTTAACGCCTAGCGGGTGGTTCAGGTGATTCGTGGCGTTGGCGGGTGGCGGGCCGGCGGAGGGGAGGTATCGACGCAGGTCAGCCGGGGAGTCGTCGGGCCGTCGCTGCCGATCGTACGGCGATCCGGGCCTCTCTGCGGGCGGTACGGACGGCTCGCTGCACCGAACGTCGGGAGTGGCCGATCCGGTGGCCGGTCCGCCACCGCAGGCCGGGCTTGCCGCCGGTGTCCGCGGCGGCGAGCAGCAGCCCGCCGAAGAGGCCGATGTTCTTCAGGAAGTGGATCTGGTTGTTGTTCCGCGCCGTCGGGTCGTCGTTGTTCCAGAAGGGATGCCCGGCGAGGGTCACCGGGACCAGCGTGCCGGCGAGGACCAGCGCGGCCGGCCGGGCGAACCTGCCGGTGGCGAGCATCAGCCCGGCGCCGACCTGCACCACCGCGTTGACCCGGATCAGCGTCTCCGTGTCGGTGGGGATGCGTGGGCTGGCCTTCTCCAGCAGCGGGGTCACCCGGTCGGTCACGGGCTTCGCGGCCGGGGCCAGCCGCCCCGGGTTCTGGAAGTTGTGCAACCCGCTGACCACGAAGATGCCGCTCAACATGGCGCGGGCGAGGGAGCGTACGGGTTTCATGGGTCAGTCATACCCCGTCACCAGCCCGGTTACCCCCGCAACCGCCGATCCGGATCGGCCGACGTGGACCTCCCCGGGCTGGTCGCCACGCCGACCCGGCGAGGTCGCGCCACGCCGATTCGAGCGACCGTCGCTGATGGACCGGCGACGAGGGGTAACGTCCCCCGCGTGACGACGCTGCGGCTGCGACCCGAGGACCCGGCCGACACCGGCGCGGTCCGGCGCGTGCTGGCCGCCGCCTTCGCCAGGCCCGACGTGGCCACGCCGCCCGAGGTGGGGCTGGTCGACGAGTTGCGCGGCAGCGACGCCTGGCTGCCGGAGCTGGCGATGGTCGCGGAGTACGGCGGCGAGGTCGTGGGGTACGCCCTGCTCACCCGGGTCCGGGTGCGGTCCGATGACGCCACCGCCCCGGCACTGGCTCTCGGCCCGGTGGCGGTCGCGCCGCACCGGCGGCGGATCGGGCTCGGCGCGGCGGTGGTCCAGGCCGGCCTCGACGCGGCCACCGAGCTGGGCGAGCGGTTGGTGGTGGTGCTCGGCGACCCGTCCTACTACCACCGCTTCGGCTTCGGCCGGGCCGACCGGATGGGGCTGACCAGCCCCTGGTCCGGCCTCGGCGACCCCTGGCAGGCGCTGGTGCTCCCGCCGACCACCGGCGGCGAAGGGCCGCCGCCGCGCGGCGAGGTCCTCTTCCCCCCGCCCTGGTCGAAGGTCTGACCCCGCGCCCACCCCGCCCGTCAGGCCGGCTGGGTGCGCAGGTAGCGGCCGAAGTGGGGGACGGTGAAGGCCACCGTGCCGCGCTCGCCGGAGTAGATGAGGCCCTTCTTGATCAGCGCGTCCCGGGCCGGGGACAGGCTGGCCGGCTTGCGCCCGAGGGTGCGGGCGATCTCCGCCGTCGGCACGGCGGCGTCCATGTCGTCCCGCCCGCCGCCGTCGACCTCGCCCTCCACCAGGGACAGGGTGGCCATCGCCCGCATGTACTCGCGCTCGGCCGGGGTGGCCCGCTCGAACCGGGAGCCGAAGAAACCGACCGCCAGCTCGGCCTCGGCCTCCGGCGCGGCGACCCGCACGTCGGCGGCGGTGATCGGCGAGCGCGGCGCGTGGTCCCAGGTCGCCTTCCCGTACGCCTGGACGAAGTACGGGTAGCCGCCGGACTTCTCGTAGAGCAGGTCGAGCGCCTTCTGCTCGTACTCGACCTCCTCGCGTTCGGCGGGCGCGCAGAGCGCCTGGTCGGCGGCGAGCCGGTCGAGCCGGTCGATGCGCTGGTAGCGGAAGAGCCGCTCGGAGTACGACTTGGCGGCGCTGAGCACGGCCGGCAGGTGCGGCAGCCCGGCGCCGACCACGATCAGCGGCGCGCCCAGCTGGGACAGCTCGTGGCAGGCGGCGCAGAGCGCGGAGACGTCCTCCGCGCCGAGGTCCTGCATCTCGTCGATGAAGACGGCGATGCCGGTGCCGACGTCGGCGGCCACCGCGGCGGCGTCGGTGAGCAGCTCGACGAGGTCGATCTCGATGTCGCCGGAGTCGGCCCGGCCGCTGGCGGCGGGCACGTCGATGCCGGGCTGCCACCGGTCGCGCAGCTTCGGGGCGGCACCGCCGCGACCGGTCGGCGCGGACCGTTGGGCGAACGCCTTCAGCACGCCGAGGAAGGCGTCGATCCGGTCCGGCGCGCGGTGCCGGGGCGCGAGTTCCCGGACGGCCATGTGCAGCGCGGCGGCGACGGGGCGGCGCAGTGACTGGTCCGGCCGCGCCTCGATCTTGCCGCTGCCCCAGAGGTGGTTGATCGCCTGGGACCGGAGGGTGTTGAGCAGCACCGTCTTGCCGACCCCGCGCAGGCCGGTGAGCATCAGGCTGCGTTCCGGCCGCCCGCGGGCGATGCGCTCCAGCACGACGTCGAAGACGTCCAGCTCGCGCCCCCGCCCGGCCAGCTCGGGCGGACGCTGGCCGGCGCCCGGTGCGTACGGGTTGCGGACCGGATCCACGCATCGCACAGTATCGGGCCGTCTAGCTGCGGGGCTAGACATCCGTAGATGGGGCTACCGGCGTGTCGGAGCGAGGCCTAAGCCGGATCCGGCGTCGAGACAAAACTAGGGCTGTCTAGCGCCCATGCTAGACAGCCCTAGTTTTGGTAATCAGCGCTTCTTCAGGCAGAGCACGTAGTCGAGGAAGTCCACCGAGTTGTCGTGCACGTAGTTCGCCGTCGACTTCGGCGCCCGGGTCTTGCACTGGTCACCGTCGCTCGAGCCCGGGATCCGCAGCAGCACCTCGTACGTGTTGGGGCCGCAGGGCACCTTCCGCAGCTCGGCGTCGGTGGACGTGCCGTCGTTGACCACGCAGTCGCCCTTGGCGAAATCGTCGTCGTCGTCCTCCTCGCTCGGGCTCGGCTCCGCCGAACTCGGCGCCGCGCTCGGCTCGTCGGTCGGCTTGCCCGTCGGATCCGCGGGGGCACTCGTCGCCGGGGCCGAGATCGACGGGTCGTCGTCCTCGCCGGCCTGCCAGACCGCCCAGCCGGCGATCCCGAGGCACGGGCAGAGCACGAGCACCACCACCAGGCCGATGATCAGGGCGATCTTCCCGCCGCCCTTCTTCGCCGGCGGAGCGGGCGGCGGCGGCGTCCCGTACCCGCCGGGGGCCGGCGGCGGGGCGCTCCACTGGGCGCCGGGCGCCGCCGCGGGCGTCGGGCCGGCCGGCGGGAACGGGCCGGCCGGCGGATAGCCACCCTGCTCCGCCGACGGCTGACCCCCCGTCGGGGGCGGATACCCGGCCCCGGAGGTGGGCGGCGGCGGGTAGCCCGACCCGGAGGTCGGGGGCTGCGGGGGGTAGGCCGGTCCGGGGGCCGGAGGCTGGCTCCACATCGGCGTGGTCGGCGGCTCGGCGGCCGGGCCGGGCTGGCCCCACTGCGGTTCGCCACCCGGCTGCGGCTGGCCCCACTGCGGGGCGGCGGGCGGTTCGCCACCCGGCTGCGGCTGGCCCCACTGCGGGGCGGGCGGCTCCGCGGCGGCCGACGGCGGCTGCCCCCACTGGGGCAGCGTCGGGTCGATGGGCGGCAGGCCCCCGGGATTGTCGGCCGGGCGCTGGTAGGGGTCGTCCGGCTGGCCGGGTGATCCGTAGGTTGTCATCTCTTCCCCAGGGGTGCGGTGGTTCAGCGCTGCTTCAGGCACAGCACGAAGTCGAGGGTGTCCAGCTCGCTGTCGAAGAAATACCAGTTGGTGTAGCCGTCGACCTTGGCGCACTTGGCCGCGGCGTCCTTCTCGCCGCTGGTCGCGCCGTCGATCCGGCGTAGCACCTCGTACGTCCGCGGGCCGCAGTCACTGATCAGCAGTTTGGGCTTGCCGCCGGCCGGACCGTCGTTGCGTACGCACTGCCCCGCCTCGACGAAGCGGGGGTCGGCGGAGGAGTCGGGTGCCGCGGCACTGGGCGCCGGGGCGCTTGCCGTTGCCTCCGGCACCCCGGACCCGGCCGCGGGCGCTGGCCCGCTCGGCGTGGCCACCGGGGCCTCGTCGTCCTGGCCGAGCAGGTAGAACACCGCCGCGCCGCCGACGAGGACCAGCACCGCCACCGCCGCCAGCACCGCGGCCACCGGCCCCCGGCCACGCCGGCGTTCCGGCGGCGCGGACGGGGAGGGGGTCGCGGAGCCGGGCCAGGAGGCGTACGGCGGCGCGGCGGGACCGTGGTCGTAGGCGGGAGGCAGGGCCCCCTGCTGGTACGGCCCCGGTCCGTGACCCGGGTCGTCCCGCCGGTACGGCTGACCGCCGTACCGGGGCTCCGGCGGTGGGTACGTGGCGTGCGGATCGTCCCACCCGCCGCGCCCGGGCGACCCGGCCGACGGGCCGTACGCCTCGTCCGGCTGCCGCCCACGCCACGGCGCCGGGTCCCCCCGACCCGGTGGTGGTCCGTAGTTCGCCATGCACGTCTCCCGCGTGAGTGGTGAGAGGCCGGCCACCAACGAGGGACGCCGACGCCCACGTCACCGTAGCGTGTCCACCGATGAGACCACGCCCACCGATTCCGTCACCGGCCGCCGAGCCGCCCACCGGGACCGACCCGGGCACCGGGGCGCGTCGGGCGGCCGTTGCCACGCCGGCCCTGGTCTGGACCGCCCTGCTGCTGGTCTACGTCCTCTGGGGTTCCACCTACCTCGGCATCAGGATCGCCGTGGAGTCGATGCCGCCGCTCGGCTCGGCGGCCACCCGGTTCGCCGCCGCCGGTCTGGTGCTGGCGATCGTGCTGCGGCTGCGCCGGGGCCCGGGCGCGCTGCGGGTCGACCGGCGGCAGCTCGGCTCGGCCGCGCTGGTCGGGGTGCTGCTGCTGGCCGGCGGCAACGGGCTGGTGGTGCTCGCCGAGTCCGGCCCGCCGGGCGTCGCGGTGCCCTCCGGGATCGCCGCGCTGCTCGTGGCCACCGTCCCGCTGCTGGTGGTGCTGCTGCGTACGGCCACGGGCGACCGGCCCCGGTTCTGGACGCTGGCCGGGGTGACGCTGGGCTTCGTCGGCCTGGTGCTGCTCGTGCTGCCGACCGGCGGGGCGGACGCCGTACCGCTCGCCGGGGCGCTGACCATCGTCGCAGGCGCCGCCAGCTGGTCGATCGGCTCGTTTCTCTCCGGACGGATCCGGATGCCCGCCGACCCGTTCGTCGCCACCGTCTACGAGATGTTCGCCGGGGCGGCGGCACTCGCCGTCCTCGCCGTGGGGCGCGGCGAGCTGCACGGCTTCGACCCGGGCCAGGTGACCGGCCGGTCGTGGCTCGCGCTCGCGTACCTGATGGTGGCCGGCTCCCTGGTCGCCTTCACCGCGTACGTCTGGCTGCTGCACCACGCCCCGATCTCGCTGGTCGCGACGTACGCCTATGTCAACCCGGCGGTCGCGGTGGCGCTCGGCGCGCTGTTCGCCGCGGAGCCGATCACCGCGCAGGTGCTGCTCGGCGGCGCGGTCATCGTCGCCGGGGTCGCCCTCGTCGTGAGCACCGAGAGACCCCGACGTCCTGTCCGGGGGACCGCGCCGGAGCCGTCCCGCCGGTAGCGTCCGGCCCGTGTCGGGCGGGCTGGTGGCGTGCGCGGCGCTGCTCGGCGGCGTCGCCGGCCTCGCCGCGCTCCGGGTCGCCCGCCGCTGGACGGGCCGATCGGCGTCGACCCGGCCCGGGCCGCGCGCCGCGTCCGGGGCGGTGGTGGGCGCGGTCGTGTTCGCCGGGCTCGCGGCGGCCCTCGGCGGCGAACCCGTCCTGCCGGCCTTCCTCGGGCTGGCGGCGGTGGGGCTGGCGCTGGCCGTGGTCGACCTGGCCTGCCTGCGGCTGCCCGACCCGCTGGTGGGCGCGGCCGCGCTGGTCGTCGCCGTCGGCCTGACCGGCGCGGCGCTGCTGACCGGGGCCCCGGAGCGGCTGCTCGGCGCGGTGGCGGGGGCCGCGCTCTGCTTCGCCGGGCACGCGCTGCTGGCCCTGCTGCCCGGCTCGCGGCTGGGCTTCGGCGACGTGAAGCTCGCCGCCGTGCTGGGCCTGCCGCTCGGCTGGCTGGGCTGGTCGCCGCTGGCGCTCGGGCTGCTCCTGCCGCACCTGCTCAACGGCGTGGTGGTGCTCGCCCTGCTGGCCGCCGGCAGGGTGCGCCGGGACACCCCTCTCCCACTCGGGCCGGCCCTCCTCACCGGCGCCTGGCTGGCCACCCTCATCCCCTGACCCGCGCGTTCCCTCAGATGAGGCGGAGTTGGCGGTCCCGGGGGCGACGGGGTTCGGTTTCGCCGAAGCGTTCGAAGAGGCCCGGGTCGATGGCGTCGAGGAACGGCGACGGGGAGCAGTCGCGCTCGTTGCCGTGCCGGCTGCGGCGGGCGGCGTGGGTGACATACAGGCGGTCCTGGGCCCGGGTCAGCCCCACGAAGAAGAGCCGCCGCTCCTCGGCGATCGCGTCGTCGTCGGGCGTGCTGCCGGGCCAGCGCAGCGGGAGCAGCCCGTCCTCGGCGCCGACCAGGAAGACGACCGGGAACTCCAGCCCCTTCGCGGCGTGCAGGGTGAGCAGGGTGACCGCCTCGGCGCGCGGGTCGAGGGCGTCCACCTCCGCGCCGGTGGCGAGCTGGGACAGGAACAGCGGCAGGTCGTCGCCGCAGCGGCGGGCCAGCGGGGTGAGCAGGTCGACCGCCGCCCGGACGTCCTCCGGGCGTACCGAGCCGGCGCCGTCCAGCGTCGGCACCGCGAAGCGCTCCGCCAGCACCTGACCGGCCAGCCGGACGCGGGCGGCCAGCGAGCCGTCGAGCCCGTCGGCGTGCCGCAGCTCGCGGGCGATGGCCGCCACCCCCGGCCGGTCCCGCAGCCGGTCGTGCGAGCGCTTCTGCACCGGGATGTTGGCCCGCGCCAGCGCGTCCACGATCGGTGCGGCCTGCGCGTCCGTGCGGTAGAGCACCGCGATGTCGGAGAAGGAGAGCGAGGTCGACCGGCCGTCGATCCGCCCCGAGTCGAGCGACCGGTGGGAGAGCCCGCCGACCAGCTCGTCGATGGTGCGTACGACGAAGTCGGCCTCGTCGGCGACGGAGGCCGCGGGGTAGCGGCCGACCAGCGGGGCCTCCGGGTCGAGCCGGGCCGGGTCGAGCCGGCGGCCCCGGACCAGCGACGACGGCGCGATCGCCTGCACCGCGGCGGCCAGGATGGGGGCGGAGGAGCGGTAGTTGCGGTTCAACCGGACCAGCCGGGCGTCGGTGAAGTCCTGCGAGAAGCGCAGGAAGTAGCCGACGTCGGCGCCCCGGAAGGAGTAGATGGCCTGGTCCGGGTCGCCGATCGCGCAGAGGTTGCCGTCGGCGGGGCTGAGCAGGCGCAGCAGCTCGTACTGCACCTCGTCGACGTCCTGGTACTCGTCGACGAAGATCCACCGCCAGCGCTCCCGGTAGCGCTGCACCAGCTTCCGGTCGGCCCGCAGCAGCGCGACCGGCAGGGTGAGCAGCTCGTCCAGGTCGACCAGGTCCTGCTTGCGCAGCAGCGCCGCGTAGCCGGCGTCGTCGGCGCCGGCCTCGGCGCGGGCCTCCGCCCGCTGGGCGTCGTCGGCGATCCGGAAGTCCGCCGGCAGGCCGACGGCGTCGGCGTTCTCCCGCAGGATGGTCAGCCCCAGCGAGTGGAAGGTGCCGACCGTGACGTCCTCGGCGACCGGCCCGAGCAGGCCGTCGAGGCGGTGCCGCAGCTCCTCGGCGGCGCGCCGGGTGAACGTGATCGCCAGGCACTGCTCCGGGAAGACGTTCAGCTCGGCGCAGAGGTAGGCGATCCGGTGGGTCAGCGTCCGGGTCTTGCCGGTGCCGGGCCCGGCGACGATGAGCAGCGGCCCGCCGGGCGCGGAGGCGGCCACCCGCTGCATGGCGTCCAGCCGGTCCAGCAGGCCGGTGCCGACCTCCTCCATGCCCGCGAGCATCGGCTCGAACGGCTCGTGCGGCGAGGGCGCCGGCGCGATCGGGGGCGGCGGCGTGGGCGGCGCGGCCTTGCGCTTCGGCTCGACCTTGGCCACCGCCGGGCGCTTGGCCCGCGGCTTCGGCGCCGGCTCCGCAGGGGTGCGCTGCGCCGGCACCGGTACGTCGAAGAGCGTCTCCTGCGCCGTGCCGGTGCGCGCGCCCAGCTCGGCCGGGTCGAACAGGGTGATGACGCCGTACTCGCCGTCGTAGCCGGGGACCCGGCGGACGTCGCCCCGGCGCAGCCGGCCGATGCCCTCGGCGAGCAGTTCCCCGCCGACCCGGGCGATCTCGGCGAGCGGGGTGGTGGTGAGGATCTCCAGCTCCGGGCCGAGCGCGGCGAGCAGGTCGTTGAGCTTCCCCTCGACCTTCTTCGAGCGGGCGCCCACCTTGTTGATCTCGCCGAGGACCTCGGCCAGCGGCACGAGGTGGGTGACGTCCCTGGCGTGCGGGGGCCGGTGCCCCGCCGGGCGGTCGGCCAGCTCCTCCACCCGGCTCAGCACGCCCACGGTCAGCGGCTTGCCGCACTCCGGGCAGCGCCCGCCGGCGGCCCGGGTCCGCTCCGGGGACCAGTTGACCCCGCAGAGCCGGTGTCCGTCCGCGTGGTACTTGCCCTCCTCGGGGAAGAACTCGATGGTCCCGGCCAGCCCGTCGCCGGTGCGCAGCGCGTCCCGGATCGCGAAGTAGTCCCGCCCGGTGGCGAAGACGGTGGCCTCCCGGGCCAGGGCGGGCGGCGAGTGGGCGTCCGAGTTCGACACGAGCTGGTAGCGGTCCAGGCTGCCGACCCGCCAGTTCATCTCGGGGTCGGAGGAGAGGCCGGTCTCCACCGCGAAGACGTGGTCGGCGAGGTCGGCGTAGCAGTCGGCGATCGCGTCGAAGCCGGACTTCGAGCCCAGCGCGGAGAACCACGGCGTCCAGATGTGCGCGGGCACCAGGTAGCCGTCGGCGCTGGCCTCCAGGGTGATCTCCAGCAGGTCCCGCGAGTCCAGGCCGAGGATCGGCCGGCCGTCCGAGCCGAGGTTGCCGATCCGCCCGAGCGCGGTGTTGAGCCGGGCCACCGCGTCCAGGTCGGGCAGGTAGATCAGGTGGTGCACCTTGCGGGTGCGGTCGTCCCGCTTGTAGATCGTGGAGATCTCCACGCTGAGCATGAAGCGGACCGGGTCCGTCTCCGCCTCGCTGGCCAGCCGGGGCGGCAGCCGGCGGGCGACGTCCCGCTCCGCCTCGGGGCTGAGCCGGTGCAGGCCGGGCTCGGCGGGGTGCAGGGTCTCGCGCAGGTGGTCGTACCAGGCGGGGTGGGTGAAGTCGCCGGTGCCGAGCACGCCGATGCCCTTGCGCCGTGCCCACCAGCCCAGGTTGGGCAGGGTGAGGTCGCGGCTGCACGCGCGCGAGTACTTCGAGTGGATGTGCAGATCCGCGACGAACGGCGGGAGGCCACCGGAGGGTGCGGCGCTGAACGGAGGCACGCCGCATCCTGTCACGAGCCCGTTGGTGCCCGTCATCCGCCACGCGCGGAGGTGAGGTGCGCAATCGGCGAGGGGCGGTGGGCGCGCCCGGAAACAGATCGAGCGGTGGTGTCGACCGTACCGACGGGCCTGAGCGTGTGAGGGGCATGACCAAGGAAGTCACCGATCCGGCGCCGAGCGACGCCAGCTACGCCGGTTTCGTCGAGGAGGCATGGCCCCGGCACCTGCGGTACGCCACGCTGCTCGTCGGTGATCGACAACGGGCCGAGGAACTGCTGCAGGACTGTCTGGTCAAGCTGTACGTCCGGTGGCGCAAGGTGGGCCGCGGCGACCCGCACGCCTACCTGCGCCGGATGCTGGTCAACGGCAGGGTGAGCTGGTGGCGGCGGGCCCGCCGGGAGACGCTGACCGCCCAGACGCCGGACCGGGCCGACCCGCACGCCGGCCCGGACGGGGCGCGCCGCGACCTGCGTGACGCGCTGATGACCCTGTCGCACCGGCAGCGGACCGTGATCGTGCTGCGGTACTACCTCGACCTGACCGAGCGGCAGGTCGCCGATGAGCTCGGTTGTTCGGTCAGCACCGTCAAGAGCCAGCACAGCCGCGCCATGGCGAAGCTGCGCGCGCTGATCCCCCATCCCCGTGAGTCGACCTTGGAGGCAGTGAGATGAGCATCGACGAAAGGGAGCTGTCCATGGCACTCCATGATCTGGTCGACCACCAGCCGCCGACCGAGGCGCCGACCGACCGGCTGGTGGGCCGGGGCCGCCGGGCGCGCCGAGGCCGGGCGGTGGCGCTGACCAGTGGCGCGTTGGCCGTCGTCGGGATGGTGGCCGTCGCCGCCGTGGGTCTGAGCAGCCCGGGCGGCGCCGGTGGGACCTCGGACCAGCCGGGCTCCGGCACCGTCGCCGCCACCCCGGAACTCAGGCTGGTCGCGGCGGCGCAGGCGACGGCGAGGACCAGCTTCCGATTCCGTCTCTCCACCACGTCGGAGGTGGTGGAGAAGGGCCGGAAGTGGACCGACACCGATTCGTACGAGGGGGTCTTCGACCCGAACGGGCCGACGGGCGAGGTCCGGCAACGCAGGGAGAACGCCCAGATGGAACCCGCCGAGGAGCGGATCGTCGACGGCATCCTCTACATGAAGAAGGGCGACAGGTGGAGCAATTTCGGCAAGGAGTCGACCTTCCGGGCCCCCACCGCGTACTACATCCCGTTCGCCGACCCGGCGTCGACGGTCACCCCGGCGTCCCAACTGGAGGCGCTGAAGGACGTCGGCACGGTCACGGCGCTCGGCACGTCGGGTAGCGGCGCGTCGGCCGTCGAGCGCTACTCGTTCACCTACGTCGCCAAGCCGAAGGATGCCGACCGGCCGAAGCAGGTTCCGGGCGAGGGCATCATCGAGATCGGCGTGCAGTCCCAGAAGATCAGCAAGATCACCCTCAGGACGACGTCCGACTACGGCATCGGGCCGGACTTCCTGGATCAGGGCACGCTGACCTGGGAGTACTCGGACTACGGTCTCGACGTCGACGTGCAGGCGCCCGAGGTGAACCCGCGCCCGCGGGTCAGGTGAGGTCAGGGTGCTCCGCCGGGCCAGGCGCCCGGCGGAGCGTCCCGCCCGGTTCAGGCGCTGCGCAACTCCACCAGGGTGACCTGCGGTTCGGCGCCGACGCGCACCGGCGGGCCCCAGAAGCCGGCGCCGTTGGTGACGTACACCTTGGTGCCGTCGACCTCGCCGAGGCCGGAGACCACCGGCTGCTGGAGCTTCACCAGGAGGTTGAACGGGACGATCTGGCCGCCGTGGGTGTGCCCCGAGAGCTGGAGGTCGACGCCGAACTTCGCCGCCTCCACCGCGGCCACCGGCTGGTGGGCGAGCAGCACCACGGGGCGGCTCGGGTCGCGGTCGCCGAGCGCCGCCGCGTAGTCCGCCGGGGCGGCCAGCCCGGTGCCGGCGGCGGTGACGTCGTTGACCCCGGCCAGGTCGAGCACGCCGCCCCGGGCCTGGATCTCCGTCCGCTCGTTCTGCATCACCCGCAGCCCGAGCCGGTTCACCTCCTGGACCCACTCCTCGACGCCCGAGTAGTACTCGTGGTTGCCGGTGACGAAGTAGCTGCCGTGCCGGGAGCGCAGGCCGCGCAGCGGCTCGGCCGCCTCGCCCAGTTCGGCCACCGAGCCGTCGACCAGGTCGCCGACGACCGCGACGATGTCGGCGTCCAGGCGGTTGATCGCGGCGACGATCCGCTCGGTGTGGGCCCGGCCGCGCAGCGGGCCGAGGTGGATGTCGGAGACGGTGGCGATCCGCAGGCCGTCCATGCTCCGGGGGAGCTTGGCGAGCGGGATCTGTACCCGGTCGAGCTGCGGCGGGCCGAGCGCGGTGCGGATGCCGGACCCGGTGAGGCCCGTCGCGGTGAGCCCGGCGAAGATCGCCGCCCCGCGGGCGAGCAGCAACCGGCGGGCCGGGTCGTGGTCCGGCTGCGCGACCGCGCCGGCGGCCGGCGGATCGGCCGGCCCCGCCGCGCCGACCAGGGCGGGCTCGGGCGCGGCGGCGGTGGGCTCCGCGGCGACGGCCCGGCGGCGCAGCACCAGCCGGGCCACCAGCATCGGCACCTCCAGCGCCACGAGCAGCACCAGCAGGTAGAACATGACGGCGAGCCAGAGGTAGCCCGGCCACGCGAGCCAGTAGAGGCCCGCCTGGGTGCCGGCCATGGTCGCCGGTACGAGCAGCGCCAGCACCAGGGCCGTGATCCCGCCGATCCGCCGCCAACGCCCCGGGGTGGTGGTGTCGCGCACCAGCCGCTTCCAGAGATAGAGGTGGATCAGGCCGGTGATCAGCGCCATGGTGGCCACGAAGGCCAGTGCCGCCAGCATGTGTGCGCCTCCCTCAGCCGCCCGCGAAGGGGGGCAGGACGTCGATCGTGGCCCCGGCCGGTAGCGGTGCCCGACGATCATGGCAGGCCACGCCGTCGACGAGGAAACTCGCCACCCGCAGCACGGCGGCGAGCCGCTCGCCGTGCCGCTCGGCCAGCTCCCCGACGAGTTCGTCGAGCGACCGGCTGGCGGAGGCGGCCTCCTCGGTCCGGCCGGCGGCGGCCCGTGCCCCGGCGAAGTACCGGACGGTGAGCGGCGGTCCGGCCTCAGCCGGCGGTCCAGCGTGGGCTGGCGGTCCGGCGTGGGCCGGCCGCGTCGGTTCCGTCATGCTCAACCCCCGATCGCGGACATCGGCCGGGCCGGCTGGAGGAAGGCCGGGTCGTCGATGTCGTGCCCGGCCCGCTTGCCCCACATCGCCGTGCGCCAGCGCCGGGCCAGCTCGTCGTCGTCCGCCCCGGCCCGCAGCGCGCCGCGCAGGTCGGCCTCCTCGGTGGCGAAGAGGCAGGTGCGGACCTGCCCGTCGGCGGTGAGCCGGGTGCGGTCGCAGTCGCCGCAGAACGGCCGGGTGACGCTGGCGATCACGCCGACCCGCGCGGGGCCGCCGTCGACCAGCCAGGTCTCGGCCGGCGCCGCGCCGCGTTCCGTGGGGTCGGGGGCCAGGGCGAACTCCCGGCGCAGCGAGGTGAGGATCTCGTCGGCGGTGACCATGGTGGCGCGGTCCCAGCCGTGCTGGGCGTCCAGCGGCATCTGCTCGATGAACCGCAGCTCGTAGCCGTGGGCCAGGGCGAAGCGGAGCAGCGCGGGCGCCTCGTCGTCGTTGACGCCGCGCATCAGCACCGTGTTGATCTTGACCGGGGCGAGCCCGGCGGCGGTGGCTCCGGCGAGCCCGGCCAGCACGTCGGGGAGGCGCGGGCGCCGGGTGAGCCGGGCGAACCGTTCCGGGTCCAGGGTGTCCAGCGACACGTTCACCCGGTCCAGCCCGGCGGCGCGCAGCGCGGGGGCGCGCCGGTCCAGGCCGATGCCGTTGGTGGTCAGGGAGATCCGGGGACGCGGCTCCAGCGCCGCCACGGCGGCCACGATGCCGAGCAGGCCGGGCCGGATCAGCGGCTCCCCGCCGGTGAACCGCACCTCGGTCACGCCGAGCTGCCGCACCGCGACCCCGACCAGCCGGACGATCTCGTCGTCGTCGAGCAGTTGCGGGCCCGCCAGCCAGGGCAGCCCGTCGGCCGGCATGCAGTAGGTGCAGCGCAGGTTGCACTTGTCGGTCAGGGACACGCGCAGGTCCCGGGCGACACGGCCGTACCGGTCGACGAGGACGCCGTCGGTCGGCGGGGCGGCGTTCACCCGTCGACGGTAGCGCGCACCAGCCCGGCCAGCGCCGACCGGGCGGTGCGGACGACCGCATCGCGGTACGCCCCGCCGAACAGGGCGGTGTGCACCAGCATCAGGTGGAGCTGGTGCAGCGGCACCCGCTCCCGCCACCCGTCGGCCGGCGGCCACGCCTCCGCGTACGCGGCGAGGATCCGGTCCAGGTGGGGCGCGCCGCCGAAGAGCGCCAACTGCGCCAGGTCCGTCTCCCGGTGCCCGCCGTGCGCCGCCGGGTCCACCAGCCAGGCCCGGTCGTCGGCCCCCCAGAGCACGTTGCCCGGCCAGAGGTCGCCGTGGACGCGGGCCGGCGGCTCGTCCCCGCCGAACTCGCCGACCCGGTCGACGACCTCCTCGACCAGCCCGGCGTCCGCGCCGGTCAGCGCGCCGCCGTCCACCGAGCGGCGCAGGTAGGGGACCAGCCGGCGCTCGGCGAACCAGCGCGACCACGGGCCCTCGTCCGGCGTGTTGTCCTGCGGGAGGGCTCCGATGAACCCGGCCCACTCGGCCCCGAAGGCCGGCGCGCCGGCCCGGTGCAGCCCCGCCAGCTCCCGGCCGAACCGTTCGGCCGCCTCGGGCGTCGGCTCGCCGGGCTCGACCCAGTCGAGTGCCAGCAGCTCCGGCAGCGCCACGACCACCTCCGGCACCGCGACCGCGCCCGCCTCGCGCAGCCAGCGCAGGCCGGCCGCCTCGGCGGCGAAGAAGCCCTCCGGCAGTGACCGGCCGGACCCCTCCGGCCAGGTCTTGGCGAAGACGGAGTGGCCGTCGTCCAGGGTCAGCCGGGAGGCGGCGCAGATGCTGCCGCCGGAGACGGGCGTCTCCCGGATCCGCTGGTGGGTCAGGAAGGTCGGCAGGTGCTCCGGGTGCGCCCGCAGGTACGCCAGATCCATGACGGCAACGTAGCCGCTTCACCCCCACCGCGCGTCGTCCGTGCCGCAGGTTCCCCGGTGAGCTGCGGCGATACTCTCCGTGTCTGTGGATAACCCGTGTGTCGTCCACAGGGTCAGCCGGCCGGCGCGCCCGCGCCGCAGGCTGCGGGCATGACCTCGACCGACCGCCCCCGGCTCGCCGTCCGTTCCCCCGCCGACCTCATCGCCGCCGTGCCGTACCTACTCGGCTTCCACCCGGCCGACAGCGTGGTCGTGGTCGCCATGCGGGGCCGCCGGATCACCTTCGCCGCCCGCGCCGACCTGCCCGACCTGGCAGACCCGCACGAGCCCGCCCGGCACCTCGCCGACGTCATCGCCCGGCAGGGCGTCGAGACCGCCACGGTCCTGGGTTACGGCCCGGCCGCCCGGGTCACGCCGGCCGTCGACGCCGTGCGCGCCGCGCTGGCCGTGGCCGGGCTGCCCGTGCTCGACGCCCTCCGCGTCACCGAGGGCCGCTACTGGTCGTACGTCTGCGCGGAGCCGGAGTGCTGCCCGCCGGAGGGCACCCGCTTCGACGCCGGGGCCAGCGAGGTCAGCGCGGCGGCCGTCTTCGCCGGCCAGGTCGCCCTGCCCGACCGGGCCGCCCTCGTCGCGCAGGTCGCGCCGGTCGACGGCCCGGGCCGGGTGGCGATGCGCCGGGCCGCCGTCCGCGCCCAGCGGCGTCTGGCGGCCCTGCTCGACAAGACGCCCCCGGCGGAGCTGCGCGACGGGCGGGCGGTCCGGGCCGCCGGGGTGGCGGCGGTACGCGGCGCGTTGCGCCGGCACCGGCGGGGGCAGCGGCTCGGCGACGACGAGGTGGCCTGGCTGAGCCTGCTGCTGACCCACGTCACCGTCCGGGACCACGCGTGGGAGCGCACGGACGGGCGGGACGAGGACATCGCGCTCTGGACCGACGTGCTGCGCCGGGCCGAGCCGGAGCTGATCGCCGCGCCGGCGGCGCTGCTGGCGTTCGCGGCCTGGCGGGCGGGGCAGGGGGCACTGGCGGCGGTGGCCCTGGAGCGGGCTCTGGCCGAGCACCCCGACCACTCGCTGGCGCTGCTCCTCGACGACCTGCTCCGCCGGGGCGTGCCGCCGTCCGCGTTGGACGGCTGGCCGGCGGTCGCAGTGCCCGGAGTGCTACGCCGAAGGCGCACCCGTCGGGGCCCCCGCTGATCCGCCGGTGCCGCGCCGACGCATGCCGGCCCGGGTCATCCCCCGGCGGGGAAGCCGCCGGTCCAGCCAGGAGAGCAGGACCTGCTCGTACTGCGGGCTGACTCCGGCCACGTCGTCAGCCTCGTCCACGGTGGGCGCGTGGTCGCAGCCGGTCAGCCGGGCGACGGTCAGCTCGGCGGCGCGGGCGGCCCGACGCCACACCGCCAGACTCTCCTCGATCGGCGTCCAGGCGTCGGTCTCGCCGTAGCAGAGCAGCACCGGGCAGGACAGCGCCGCGAAGACCGGCTCCGGGTCGAAGTCCATGTCGGCCCAGGCACCCGGCTCCGGCACTTCACGCGGCAGGAACGCCAGCGAGAACCAGGGCCGCTCGACGGCGGCGTCCAGCTCCGTCTGGGCGACCTCCCGGGACAGCCCGCCGCGCAGGTACGCCTCGGCGACCCCACGCAGCCGGTCCAGCTCGGCGAGTTCCGTGTCGCCGTACCCGTGGCGGCGAAGTTGCTCGGCCGTGCCGTAGCGCATCTGCCGGGCCGGGCTGACCCCGCTGCACCCGACGAGCACGAGGAAGTCGACCCGGTGCCGGCTGGCGGTCAACGCGGCTGCCCAGGCCCCCTGGCTGAATCCCCACAGCCCGACGGGGACGCCGCCGACCTGCCGGCGCAGCACGTCGAGGGCTGCCGCCGCGTCGTCGGCCTGGGCGGTCAGCGGCACGTCGTGACCGTCGACCCGGGGGCGCCGGTCGTAGCGCAGCACCGCGATGCCAGCCGGCGGCAGCAGCCGGCCCAGGTGCTCGTAGAGGAAGTACGACCGCGTGTCGGCGTGGGAGCCGTGCAGCACGGCGAGGGCTCCCCGGGCCGGCCCGGCCGGAAGGTCCAGGACGGCGGGAAGGTGCTGCTCGCCGACGCCCAGCTCCATGCCGGGCAGTCAACCACGGACCGGCCGCGTCCGTCTCGCCCGTCGTGCCGCTGTTCCGGGCGGGGTGGACGGCGGCGGCGGGCCCCGGAGCGGCAGCATGCCGGCAGGACGTCGTGCGGCCCGCCGGCACACCGTTTCGTCCCGGCGACGACGGTCTCGGTTCCCGCCGTGCGGAGACGTTGCGTGCCGGGGGCGGTCAGGCCCGTTCGGCGACCCGAGCGACGAATGCGCGCCACGCCGCTGGCCCGAAGGTAAGAGCCGGGCCGGCAGGGTCCTTGGAGTCGCGTACGGCGACGACGCCAGGAAGGTTGTCGGCGACCTCGACGCACGCGCCACCATTCGAACTGCTGCGGGTGCTCTTGCGCCACTGCGCGCCGGTCAGGTCATCCATGATCGCGCTCTCAGGAGGTCGACGGTTTGGTCTCGCGGCAGCGCGACCGATCTCACGGTATCCCAGACGGCCCAGAGCGGAGCAACGTCATTCGTGATGCGACCGGATGCTTGATCGTCCAGGTAGCCGACCTCGCCGTCAGGCGTGCTGGCAATGATGAACGGTCCGGCCTGGCCCGGGTGCAGCCCAGCGCGAAGGGGGAGCACATGGACCATGACGTTTGGGCGCCGGGCAAGTTCGATCAGGTGGTCTAGCTGCGGTTGCATGACCTCGGGTTCTCCTCGCCGGAGCGCAGCCTCGTCGATGACGAAGACCAGGAGGGGAGGACGCGGGCGATCGAGCACGGCGGCCTGCCGGCGTAGCCGGGCGTCGACGTACGCTTCCGCGTCGGCGTTCAGGGGGCCGCTGGTGAGAACGGCACGGGCATAGTCCTCGGTTTGCAGCAGGCCCGGGAGAACGGCCGACTCGAACCATCGCAGCCCTGACGCTTCGCGCTCAATCTCTGTCCACGGCCTGAACCAGGCCGGTTCGCGGCGCTTCAGTGCGTCCGGCCACAGCTCCTCTATGTCCTTGTTCAGGATTTCGGCGACCCGGGCACGGTGACGGGTCTGCGGAATTCGTCCCTGGCTCACCCACCGCGCCGCCGTCTTCGGATCGACGCCGACTTGAGCGGCAAGGCTCTCCGCAGTCTCACCGGCCTTCGCCATCGCTACCTGTACCGCCCGGTTCATCCCCATCCCTCACGCGAACGTCCCGAATGATTCCGGTACAGACTGCTACGCGGTGTCACTGTCTGGCAACCCTGGGCAAGGTGCCTTGTAGACGGCGCGAGCCGGTGGAGGCATCCGAAGCCCGCCGGTCGTGCCGGCGAGGGGGCCGCCGCCGGGCGAGCATCCGTGGCGGCCCCCTCCTCCAGCCGACGGACGAAGGGAAAGACGGTGAGCCCGCGAGAGATCACCTCCGGCGACGTCCTGTGCCTGACCCGATCCGCGAGCCCGCAGTTCGTCCGCCCGGTCACCGTGCGTGTGATCCGTGTCCTGACCGACTGGCACACGTACCACGGATGGTGCTGGATCGAGGTCTACGAGCTGAACGCGCGCGGCGATGCCGTGGACCGGCGCTCGCTGTACGTGCGGTGCGAGGGGGTGCGTTGGCGTACGACGCCGCCGGCCGCTGCCCCGGCCCGCCGCCCGATCTCCCGCGTGCAGGTGACGGCGTGAGTCGGCGGCGCCCCGAGCACCTGCCCACCCGGCCCACCTGGCGCTGCGCGGCCTGTGGGATCGCCTGGCCGTGTTCCGCCGCGAAGTTGCGGCTGCTCGCCGAGTACCGGACGGACCGGGCGGCCCTGCTGGTTCACCTGGCGACCCTTCAGGCGGAGGCGGGCGAACAGCTCGCGGCGTCGGAGCGCGCCCCGGCACCGGGCGACCTGACCGAGCGCTTCACCGGGTGGGCGCGGGCCCGTGGTTAGCCGGTATGCGGGTGGTCTCATGGACGGGGCAGCTCGACAGCGTTCCACCACCCACCCCGACACGGGCATCCGTCGAAGGATGTAGCGGACGTTCGTCCCGCGGGGCGACTCGACCGGCCCCGGGCCGCCCGAGAATCGATCACATGCCGCTACCCCTCGACCGTCCGGTATGAGCGTCGGACTGCTGCTCTCGCTCGCCGGCCTGGCCCTGGTCGACAGCACCAGCATCGGCACGCTCTTCATCCCGGTGTGGCTGCTGCTCGCCTCCGGCAAGGTCAGCGTGCGGCGGATCCTGACCTACCTCGGCACGATCGCCACCTTCTACTTCGCGGTCGGGCTGCTGCTGGTCTGGGGCGGCAGCCGGCTGGCCGACGCGCTCGGTGGCGCGCTGGACAACCGGCCCGTGCTCTGGGCGCAGCTCGCCCTCGGGATCGGCCTGTTCGCGCTCAGCTTCCGCTACGACGGCAAGCGGCCCCGGCGCAGCGGCGGGGTGCTGCGCTGGCGGGACCGGGCCACGGCCGGCGACGCCTCGCCGCGCTGGCTGGTCGGCCTGGCGCTGCTCGCGGCGCTCGCCGAGGTGGCGACGATGCTGCCGTACCTCGGCGCGGTCGGCCTGCTGACCACCTCGGGGCTCGGCGCGGGGGCCGTGGTGGGGCTGCTCGCCGCCTACTGCCTGGTGATGGTGCTGCCGGCGGTGCTGCTGCTGGCGTCCCGGGTGGCCTGGCCGAGGCTGGTCGAGCCGCTGCTGGCCCGCCTCAACGCCTGGATCGTGCGGACCTCCGGCAGCGTGCTGGGCTGGGTCCTCGGCATCGCCGGCTTCCTGCTGGCCCGGGACGCCGCCGCCCGGTTGGAGCTGCTCGGCACGTGGATCAGGCGGTGACCCGGCGGGGGTGGGCGTAGACGTTCATGGTCCGGTCGCGCAGGAAGCCCACCAGGGTCAGCCCCGCCTCCTCGGCCAGGTCCGCCGCCAGGCTGCTCGGCGCGGAGACCGCCGCGAGCAGCGGCACGCCGGCCATCCACGCCTTCTGGGTCAGCTCGAAGCTCGCCCGCCCGGAGACCAGCAGCACGTGCCCGGCCAGCGGCAGCCGCCGTTCGCGGACCGCCCAACCGATCACCTTGTCGACCGCGTTGTGCCGGCCGACGTCCTCGCGCAGCACGACCAGCTCGCCGTCCGCCGTGAACAGCGCCGCCGCGTGCAGCCCGCCGGTGCGGTCGAACCCGCGCTGCGCCGCCCGCAGCCGGTCCGGCAGCTCGGCCAGGACCGCCGCCGGCACGGTCAGCGGGTCGTCACCCACCGCGAAGACGGATCGGGTACGCACGGCGTCGATGCTCGCCTTGCCGCACACCCCGCAGGAGCTGGTGGTGTAGAAGTTCCGGGCCGGGTCGGTGGCGGGCTCGGGCACGCCCGGCGCGAGCACCACGTCCACCACGTTGTACGTGTTGGGCGTCTCCGCGCCGGCGCAGAGCTGCGCGGTGTGCACGTCGTCGGCGGCACGGATCAGCCCCTCGGTGAGCAGGAAGCCGATCGCCAGGTCCAGATCCTCGCCGGGCGTACGCATCGTCACCGCGAGCGGCCGTCGCCGGCCGGGGCCCGCCGCACCGACCCGGATCTCCAGCGGCTCCTCCACGGCGAGGGCGTCCTGCCGGCGTACCGAGGTGCGGCCGGTGTCCGCCGCGTCGAGGTCGACGCGGAGCACGCCGCGTCGGTCAGTCGCCCGTCCCATCCCGCCATCCTGCACCCCGTGCCCGCGTCGCCGCGCGGCTACCGTGGCGGGGTGGACGCGTACGCGGCGGTGGTGCTGGCCGGCGGGGCTGCCCGCCGGATGGGCGGCGTGGACAAGCCCGCCCGGGTGGTCGGCGGCCGGTCCATGCGGGACAGGGTGCTGGCCGCCGTCGCCGACGCCGCCCCGTGCATCGTGGTCGGCCCGCCCGGGCCGGTGCCCGCCGGGGTGCGGGTGACCCGGGAGGAGCCGCCGGGCGGGGGCCCCGTCGCCGCCGCGGCAGCCGGGCTGGCCCTGCTCGACCCCGGTACGCCAGTGGTCGCCCTGCTCGCCGCCGACCTGCCCCTGCTCACCCGTGCCGCCGTCGGGGGGCTGCTCGACCGGCTCGACGCCGATCACGACGGCGCCTGCTACGTCGACCAGGACGGGCGGCGGCAGACGCTCTGCGGGGTGTGGCGGGTGGCCCCGCTGCGCGCCGCCCTGGACCGCCTCGCCGCCGAGCGGGCCGCCCCTGAGCCGGCCTCCGCCCCTGAGCCGGCCACCGCCACCGAGCCGGCCACCGCCCCCGAGCCGGCCACCCGTGGCGGGCGGGGCGGTGCCGCGCCGCTGGTCGGGGCGCCGATCCGGGCCCTGCTGGCCGGGCTGCGGGTCCGCGAGGTGCCGTGGACCGGTGCCGGCCCGCCGCCCTGGTTCGACTGCGACACTGACGAGGACGTACGCCGGGCGGAGGAGTGGGCGCGATGACGGTGATGGACGACTGGGTGACCGCGGCCTGTGCCGAGCTGGGTCTCGACCCCGCCCAGGTGCCGGTGCCGGCCGTGCTCGACCTGGCCAAGGACGTGGCGCACCAGGTGCTGCGGCCGGGCGCGCCCGTCACCGCGTACCTCCTCGGGCTGGCGGTCGGCCGGGGCGCGGACCCGGCGGGCGCCGCGGCCCGGCTCAGCGCGCTGGCCGCCTCGTGGCCGGTCGAGCTGGGCGCCGAACGCGCCGGCGAGGGCCCCGCCTGAGGTCGTTGTCCGATCGCTGTCGGGCTGATTCGTCCCCCAGGATCCGTGGGTAGGGTGACCTGGACGGACGGAGGCGATCATGACGGCAGACCACCCCTCGGTGCCGAACGGTGACGCGCCCGGCACCCTGCCGGCACACCACGAGCCGATCCTGCTCGACGAGCCCACCACGGCCGACCTGCGGGCGAAGGTGACCCAGGCGTGGCGGGAGTTCGCGCGGGCGTTGGCCGAGCGGCTGGCGGCGCTGCCGACGGGCACGCACGTCGAGCTGACGCTCGACCCCACCGCCTCCGGCACCGGCGACGCGGTCTACTCCGTCAGCGTCGACGTCGGCGAGGAGGGCCGGCTGGCGGCCCGCGCGGTCGGCAACGCCACCCTGCCGCAGGGCTACCGGCTGGACCGGGCCGCGGTGGCGGACATGATCGCCCTCGGCTGGTCGCCGCCCGGCGTGGTGGCGGGCTCCGGCGAGCACTTCGGGCTGGACGGCAGCACCACCGACGCCACCCGGCTGGCGGCCCTGATCACCCGGACGCTGCGCGACGTCTACGGCGCCCCGCACCCCGCCTTCCTCGTCTACCTGATCCACGACGCCGAGGGGGAGCCGCTGCCGGTGGAGCCGCTGGGCACCGCGCGCAGCGAGTTCGGCCCGGACCGCGACGTGGAGGCCGACCTGGACGAGGCGCTCGCCGCGGCGACCGCCGCCCAGGCCCCGGAGGGCGACGTGGCCGCGCTCGCCGAGCGGGTCCGCACGGTCGTCTCGACCATGCTCAAGTCGGACTCGGACCGGTTGCAGGTCGACTCCGACGGCGACATCAACATCCGCGCCGGCTCGGCGATGGTCTTCGTCCGGGTCCGCGACAACCCGCCGCTGGTGGACGTCTTCTCCCCGGTGCTCACCGAGGTCGAGCCCACCGAGCGGCTCTACGTGAAGCTCTCCGAGCTGACCAACCGGATGCCCATCGGTCGGCTCTACTGCGCCGACGACACGGTGTGGGCGTCCATCCCGGTCTTCGGCCGCAACTTCCAGGCCACCCACCTGATGCTCGCCGTGCAGGTGATGACGGGGCTCGCGGACGAGCTGGACGACCGGCTGCACGGCGAGTTCGGCGGCAAGCGCTTCTTCGGCGAGGGCGACAAGGCGGTCAGGCGCGACCAGGGTGAGCACCGCACCGGCATGTACCTCTGACCGGAGCATCTCTCGGCTGAGACGGGTGGGGCCCGGAAACCCCGAGAAACCGGGCCCCACCCGCCGGGGAGGGAGAATCAGGTCACAGGGAGCCAGTCGAGGCTCCGGGCGGTGGTCGGATCGGTGGCCCGCAGGCCCCTGTCGGAGACGGTCCAGAGCACGTCACCCACCAGCAACGACCGGGTCACCGCGCCCGCCCCGCCGGGGTGGGACACCGTGCCGACCTCGCCGATGTCGCTCCCGGAGACCCGCAGCAGGCGTACGTCGTCGCCGACCGGGAGGGCGACCAGGCCGGTCTCCGGGCGGTGCAGGAAGGCGTGCGAGTCGTACTCCAGCGCGGAGTACTGCCCGGGCACGTGCCACTGGTCGAGCCGGGCCGGCCGGGCCGGGTCGCGGACGTCGAACAGGGAGACCTGGAGCCCCTGCGTCCGCCCCCGTCGGTCGGCCTCCTGGCCCACGCCGAGCAGCCGCCCGTCCGGCAGCGGGTGCAGGTACGCCGAGTACCCGGTGATCTTCAACTCGCCGGTGACCCGGGGCGCGGCCGGGTCGGTCAGGTCGACCGCGTAGAGCGGGTCGGTCCGCCGGAACGTGACCACGTACGCGGAGCCGCCGAGGAAGCGCACGGACCAGATCCGCTCGCCCGGGCCGAGGCCGGTGACCGCGCCGACCCGGGTCAGCGCGTCGCCGTCCCGGCGCAGCACGTGCACGCCGGACTCGGAGGTCGGGCGAGCGCCCCAGGGATGGCCGGTGGTGGTGGCGACCCGCAGGTGCCCCTGCCACTCCGAGAGGGCGTACTGGTTGACGAGCGACCCCGGCACGGTGCCGGCGGCGAGGTAGCGGGGACGCCCCGGCGCGCCGGTGTCGAACTGGTAGATCTCGGTGACCTGTGCGCCCGCCGGCCGGTCCCGGCGCGGCCCGCCGGGCCGACCTGTGACCGGGCGTTCGCCCGCGAGGTAGAGGTTCGGGCCGGTGCCATAGACCGTGGTCGCGTCGGCGGCGACGGTGACCGGGTCGCCGTCGCCGAGCCGGTCGGCGGCCAGGTCGAAGCTCAGCACCGTCAACATCGACGTGCCGGACCAGGTCGGCGGGCGGCTCAGCCGGTCGCAGCCGACCCGGCCGGTGTGCCGCTGCGTGCCGGCCGTCCACTCGTACGCCGGCAGCCACGCCTCCACCCCGGCCCGGTCGATGACCGCCCGGTTCGCCGCCGTCCGCGTCGCGTCGGTGCCGCGCTTCGCGTGCGGGAACTCCAGCCGGGGCCGGGTGCGGACGACGACCCGCGCGGTGGACCCGGTCTGCCGGGCGTCGACCAGGCTCCCGTCCATGCGGTAGGTGCCGAGCACCCGCGGCGGGCCCGCGAGGTCGACCAGGATCAGCCGCGGTACGCCGGCGATCCGCGACCCGGCGAACTCCCTGGCCCCGCCGGCGCCCACCTGGGCCAGCACCAGTGCCCGGTCGCCGTGCAGCAGCAGGCTCTGCTGCCCCCATCCCAGCTCCGGCAGCGCCCCGGTGAGGTCGACCCGCCCGGTCTCCCGCCGGGCGGCCGGGTCCACTACCCGCAGCAGCCCCCGGCTGACCGTGACGATCCGCCGGCCGTCGGTCTTGACCAGGTCGGGCTCGTCCGCGCCGGCCTCGTGGTTGTTGGTGGTGGAGTGCTCGGGGGCGGCTGCCGTCTTCGCCCGCGCGGTGTCCGGGATGGCGCTGAGCACGGTCCCCGTGCGCCAGCCGCCGCCGAAGCCCCACGGGCCGACGGACGCGCGGGCGGCGGCCCGCAGCCCGGCCAGCGCGTCGGCGCAGGAGTCGAAGGAGACCAGCACCGGCGCGGCCGGCAGGCGCTGCGGCGGCGGGTCGCCGGGCAGCGGCGGCGGAATCGCGCTCCCGCCGAGCAGAGTGAGGGCGGCCAGCGTGCCGGCCGCCAGGATGTGTGCTCCCCGTCTCATGGCCGGTTCGACGCGGCCGCGCGGCGCGTGGTTCCGACCCGCCCGGACCTTCCGCGCCGTTTTCCGCCGCGCCCCGGGCCCGGTCGGCGCGCTCAGCCGCCGGAGGGCCCGACGCCGGGCGACTCGACCAGTCGGGAGAGCACGATCGTGCTGCGGGTGGAGGTCACGAAGGGCTCGGCCCGCAGCCGCTCCAGCGCCGCCTCTAGGTGCGCGATGTCGGCGGCCCGCAGGTGGACGAGCGCGTCGGCCTCGCCCGAGACCGTGTACGCGCCGACCACCTCCGGGTGCCGGCGGGTGGCGACCCCGATCTGGGCCGGGGTGGTCCGGCCCGCGCAGAACAGCTCGACGAAGGCCTCGGTGGTCCAGCCGACGGCGGCCGGGTCGACGACCGCCGTGAAGCCCCGGATCACCCCGGCGGCCCGCAGCCGGTCCACCCGTCTCTTGACCGCCGGGGCGGAGAGTGACACCCGTTGTCCGATGTCCGCGTACGAGGCGCGGGCGTCGGCGACGAGCAACGCAATGATCCGCTGGTCTACGGCGTCTATCTGCAACGTTCCGCCTCTGGGAAGCAATGGTTGTGGCTGTTACCAAAGTTCAACGGTACCTACCCTTGGTCACCGTGAACCAGCAGCGAGTCCCGCGAAAGCGGACATATCTCATGTGCTCGCCCGAGCACTTCACGGTCGAGTACGCGATCAACCCGTGGATGGACGTCAGCACCCCGGTCGACCCGGAGCTGGCGGTCAAGCAGTGGGACCGGCTGCGGGAGACCCTGGTCGGCCTCGGCCACGAGGTGCACCTGCTCACGCCCGAGCGGGGCCTGCCCGACATGGTCTTCGCCGCCAACGGCGCGTTCGTGGTCGACGGCATCGTCTACGGCGCGCAGTTCAAGCACGAGCAGCGGGCCGCCGAGGCCGCCGCGCACCGGGCGTTCTACGAGTCGCAGGGCTGGCGGTTCATCGCGCCGAGCGAGACGAACGAGGGCGAGGGCGACTTCGCGTACCTGCCCGAGGCGCACGGCGGGCTGGTCCTCGCCGGGCACGGCTTCCGTACCGAGCTGCCGGCCCACGCCGAGGCGCAGGAGGCGCTCGGCCGCCCGGTGGTGTCGCTGCGCCTGGTCGACCCGCGCTTCTACCACCTCGACGTGGCACTGGCGTCGATCGACGACGAGAACATCGTCTACTACCCGGGCGCCTTCTCGGCGGCCAGCCAGAAGGTGCTCGCCCAGCTCTTCCCCGACGCGGTGGTCGCGGACGACGAGGACGCGCTGGCCTTCGGCCTGAACCTGGTCAGCGACGGGCTCAACGTGGTGCTCAACAGCGCGGCGACCCGGCTGGCCGGGAAGCTGAAGGCGGCCGGCTACCACCCGGTCCCCGTCGAACTGGCCGAGCTGAAGAAGGGCGGCGGCAGCGTGAAGTGCTGCATCGCCGAGCTGCGCCACTGAGCCGAGCCGCGCGAGCTGGGCGAGGCGTACGACAAGGGGCCGGCCTCACGGGCGGGGAGGCCGGCCCCTTTCGCGCGTCCTACGGGCCGTCAGCCGAGCGTGGCCAGCTCCGTGACCAGCACGTTCGACAGCACCTGGCCGTCGAGCTGCACCTCGCGCAGGTACCACTTCTGCTGCGGCGTGCGCGGCTGGTTGAACTGCCACACCCCGCGCGGGCTGTCGATCTGGCCGATCTTGCCGAGCGCCAGGTTGACCTGCTGCGGGTTGGGCGTCGCGCCGGCGATCCGGATGGCCTGGTCGAGCACCTGTGCCGCGTCGTACGAGGCCATGGCGTAGGTGGTGGGCGAGGTGCCGTGCTTCTTGCGGTACGCGGAGGCGAACCGCCGGTTGGCGTTGTTGTTCAGGTCGGCCGAGTAGTTGAGGGCGGTCTGGATGCCCGTCGCGTCCTCGGCCTTGACGGCCTCCAGCACGGTGCCCTCGGTGAGGAAGCCCGGGGCGTAGATCTTGCCGGTGAATCCCTCGATGCGGAGCTGCTTGATGAACTCGACCGCCGCCGGCCCGGCGTAGAAGCAGAACACGGCGTCGGGCTTGCGGCTCAGCGCCGTGCGGATGTCGGCCCGGTACGCGGACTTCGACGGGTTGGTGAAGACGCCCGTCCAGGTCACCGGGTCCTTGATGCGCGGGTCGGACTCGCCGAACTCCTGCTTGAAGCCCCGCACCACGTCCTGGCTGCCGGCGTTCTCGGGTGCGATGATCGCGAGCCGCGCCGAGGATCCCAACTGCTCCCGCAGGTAGCGCCCCAGCGCCCGACCCGCCTCGTCCAGCACGTACGACGTCCGCCAGATGTAGACGACGCTCTGCAGGCTGGTCGGCGAGGCGTTGGAGCCGATCAGCGGCACCCGGGCCTGCTCGACGGTGTCCCGGATGCCGAACATGACGTTCGAGTCGACCACGCCGGTGAGGGCGAGCACGCCCTGCTTCAGCAGCCCCTCGACGGCGGCCTTGCCGGTCTTCACGCTGTCGCCCTCGTCGGCGGTGAGCAGGGTGACCGGGTGCCCGCCCAGGCCGTTTCCGTTGAGGTCGAGGAAGAGCTGGAAGCCGTTGGTGATCTCGTCGCCGATCGCCTTGAGGCCTCCACTGGTGGGCGCGATGAGGCCGATCTTGATCGGGCTTCCGTCGCCGGCCGCTTCGCCCTCGGCGGCATCGGTGCCACAGCCGGCGGCGAGACCCGCCGTGCCGAGCGCGGCCAGCAGTTGGAGTGCCCGCCTGCGGTTCATCTGCGACACCGGGTTCCTTCCAGGGAGCGTTGCAGGGCGGATCGCGCCCCTTCGGCGTTCTACCGGGTCAGCGACGCTGCGTCAATCCTTAGCGATCTTCCAGTAGAGATCGAAGAGCAGCCGTGACCTCCGGCCATGCCGTCGACTCCGGATCGATGAGCCCGAAATGTTCGCATTCTGGCAGCTCAACGAGGTGGATGCCGCCACCTGCCGCCCGGTCGGCCGCGACGAACTCGCGGCTCATCGCCACCGGCACCTGCTCGTCCAGCGCGCCGTGCATGACTACTGTCCGTGTCGGAATGGGCACCAGTGACCGTGGATCGGCGGCGGCGTACCGGTCGGGGAGGTCGGCCGGGCCGCCGCCCAGCAGCGCGGCCACCGCCCCGGAGTCCAGATCCAGCCGGTACGCCTCGGCGAGGTCCGACACCGGGGCCAGGGCCAGTACGCCCCCGACGGCGGCCGGGGCGGTCGCCGCCACGTACAACGCCAGGTGCCCGCCGGCGGAGTGCCCCACCAGGACCGGCGGCCCGGCGGCGACCCGCCCGGGCAGCGCCTCGGCCGCCAGCCGGGGCAGCTCCGTCACGCCGGTCAGCACGTCGGTCAGCGTCCCGGGCCAGCCGCCGCCCGGCTGCCCCGTCCTGCGGTACTCCACCTGGGCCACCGGGTGGCCGAGCGCGGCCAGCGCGGCGGCCAGCGGGTCGGTGTGCCGCCGGTCGTACTCGGCCCACCAGAAGCCGCCGTGCACCACCACGACCAGCGGCCGGGCCGGACCGGACCCGGCGGGTCGGCGCAGGTCGGCGACATGGTCCGGGTGGTCGCCGTAGGAGACGGTGGCGTCCGGGGCCGGGGCGGGGCGGCTGAGCACGGCGCGCGGGTCGGCGGGCATGGCGCGACCGTAGCGCGGATCACCCGCCGATCCGGCGTCGGGGATCGGTCCCCGGGCGCGGTGTGCCGAGGGGCTGGGTAAAGATGGATCCCATGACCGAAACGCACTCCGCTGGACAGAACGACGAGCCGGGCCAGGACGGCACCGGTCACTCCGGAACGGTGGTGGTGGTCGGCCCGGACGGGCGGCCGGTCGGCACCGTGCAGACCGACGAGGCCGCCGGCGAGGACCCCACCCGACTGGTCGAGCAGCCGGCCAAGGTGATGCGGATCGGCAGCATGATCAAGCAGCTGCTGGAGGAGGTCAAGGCCGCCCCGCTCGACGACGCCAGCCGGCACCGGATGCGGGAGATCCACGAGCGGTCGATCGTCGAGCTCAAGGAGGGGCTCGCCCCCGAGCTGCGGGACGAGCTGGAGCGGATCTCCCTGCCCTTCACCGAGGAGAAGGCGCCCAGCGAGAGCGAGCTGCGCATCGCGCACGCCCAGCTCGTCGGCTGGCTGGAGGGCCTCTTCCACGGCATCCAGGCGGCCCTGGTCGCCCAGCAGATGGCCGCCCGGGTCCAGCTCGAACAGATGCGTTCGGGCCGGCAGGCGCTGCCCAGCGGCCCCGGCGGCGTGATGCCGGGCATGCCGGGCATGGGCCAGCCGCAGGGCGGCGAGGGGCACGGCACCGGCCAGTACCTCTGAGCGTGACGGCCGGCCGGGCCCCCCGGCCGGCCGTCAGCCCACCCCGAAGACCTTCTCCAGGTACGCCGCCACGCCGTCCGCCGAGTTCGCCGAGGTCACCTCGTCGGCGACCGCCAGGACGGCGCGGTGCGCGTTCGCCACCGCCACCCCCCGCCCGGCCCAGGTCAGCATCGGCACGTCGTTGGGCATGTCGCCGAAGGCGAGCACGTCCCGGGCGTCGATCCCGAGCCGGGCGCAGTACCACGCCAGCCCGGCCGCCTTGGTCACACCCGCGGCGGAGATCTCCACCAGCCCCGAGTACGACGAGTGGGTCGCCTCGGCCAGCCCCTCCAGCGCCCCGGCGACCAGCGCGACGAAGGCGTCCGGGTCCTGGTCGGCGGCCCGGGCCAGCAGCTTCACCGCCGGCGCCGACAGCAGCTCCTCCGGGGTCTCGACCGCCCGGATCGCCTCGTGGTCGGCGTCCCAGCGCAGCGGGTAGTGCGCCTCGTGCCGCATCTGCCGGCTGTCGACGATCTCCACCGCGAAGCTGATGTCGGGCACCTCGGCGCGCAGCCGCCGGGCCACCTCGGCGAGCAGTTCCGGCGCGAGCGGGTCGGCCCGGAGCACCTCGTCGGCGGCCGGGTCGTAGACCACCGCGCCGTTGGCGCAGATCGCCGGCAGCGGCTCGGCGAGCTGGTCGTACACGAGCTTCAGCCAGCGGATCGGACGGCCGGTGACCAGCACGACCGGCGTGCCCCGCGCGGCGATCCGCGCCAGCACGTCGGCGGTGTGCGGGCTGAGCGTGCGGTCGTCCCGTAGCAGGGTGCCGTCGATGTCGGTGGCGATCAGCCGAGGTGCTTCTCCCATCAGCGGGACAGTAGCCGATCGAGGTACACCGCCACCCCGTCGTCGTCGTTCCGCAGCGTCACCTCGTCGGCGGCGGCGCGGACCGTCGGGTGGGCGTTGGAGACCGCCACCCGGGCCCAGCCGGCCCACGCGAACATCGGCAGGTCGTTGGGCATGTCGCCGAAGACCAGCACCTCGGCCGGGTCGACGCCGAGCCGCTGCGCCACGACGGCCAGCCCGGTGGACTTGTCCACCCCCGGCGGGCAGATCTCCACGAAGCCCAGCCCCGCCTGGGTGAGCGTGGCGACCTCCGGCGGGACGACCTCCCGGGCGACGGCGAGCAACTCGTCGACGTGGTGGTCGGCGGTCCGGACGAACGCCTTGATCACGTCGCAGGAGAGGCACTCGGCGCGGCTGCGCGCCTCGAACGCGTCCTGGTAGGGCCAGCTCGGGTGGTAGTCGCCCCAGAGCGGCGCGTCGTGCTCGTCCGACGCCTCGACCATCACCGTCAGCGGCCCGACCGCCACCTCCAGGTCGGCGAGCAGCGTGGCCAGCACCTCGGCGGGGAGGCGCTCGTCGCGCAGCACCACCGGCCCGGCCGGGTCGCTCTGGTCGACCACGCGACCGCCGCCCGCCATCACCAGGAAGTCGGCGGCGCGGATGTCGTTGCGGGTGAGCTCGGCCAGTCGGGGACCGCGGCCGGTCGCGCCGACCACCGGGATCCCGGCGGCGCGCACCCGGTCCAGCACCCCGTGGGTGTACGCGGAGACGGTCTCGTCGCTGCGGACGAGCGTCCCGTCGAGATCGGTGGCGATCAGCTTGGGCAGGCCCGGGCGGGTCATCGTTCCTCCTTTGCCCGCCGCCGCCGCAACCAGCCGTTTCGGTCGTCGGTGCCTCGACCCTGAGTGACGGCGGGCAGCAACCGTACCTCGCGCGGCAGGTACCGACCATTGCCTTTGGGCGAAGTCGGTGCCAACGGACGACGGCCCGTCGGTGTCCCCGTCCCGGTCCGGGCGGGGCGGCCGTACGGTGGGCGGATGGGAGAGCGGGACTGGCCGGTGGCGGAGATCATCGGCACGGAGCGGCTGCTGCTGGAGCCCCTCCGTGTCGACCACGCCGAGGAACTCGCCCCGCTCCTCGACGACCCGGCCCTGCACGAGTACACGGGCGGCGGCCCGGCGGCCCCCGAGCAGCTACGGGAGCGCTACCGCCGGCAGGCGGTCGGGCGGTCCCCGGACGGCGGGGAGGGCTGGCTCAACTGGGTCGTGCGGCACCGGGACACCGGCGACGCGGTCGGGACCGTGCAGGCCACCGTGCGGCTCGACGGCGACCGGCCGGTCGCCGAGCTGGCCTGGGTGGTCGTGGCACCGCAGCAGGGCCGCGGCTACGCCGGCGAGGCCGCGGCCGGCATGGTCGGCTGGCTGGCGGAGCAGGGCATCGCGGCGCTCGTCGCGCACGTGCACCCCGACCACCGGGCCTCCGCCCGGGTGGCCGAGCGGCTCGGCCTGCGCGCCACCGACGAACTGGTCGACGGCGAGGTGCGCTGGGCCGCCCCCTGAGCGGGCCGGGTGCCGGAGCGGGCCGGGTGCGGCCGCGGGCCGGGTGGGACCGGCACGGCCCGTCCGACCGGTTCCGTGGCGGCCGGCGACGGGAGCGGGTCGGGCCCGGCGAGGGCGCGGCGGACGGCCGGGTCAGTCCCGGGGCTCGGGGCGGGCGAAGGGGATGGCCGGCCCGACCGTGAGGTCGGCCGGTGGGGGCAGCGCGTCGTCCTCCAGGTCGCGGGCCCTGAGACTCCGGCGGCGCCGGTCGACCGGCTCCCCCTCGTCGGCGCCCGCTGCCTCGTCGGCGGCCTCCTCGCCCGGCGTGGCCGCCCCGACCGGGGCCAGCTTCAGCGCCGCCGCGAAGAGCGCGCACGCGACGAACGCCGCCACCAGGCCCCGGCCGTACTCGACCCGGAACCCGTCGTCCGTCGAGTAGAAGAAGACGCGCTGGCCCGCCTCGTCCAGCGAGGCGGCGGTCGCGGCCAGCAGCGCCAGCAGCGCCACGGCCAGGGTCAGGCCGGCGAGCCGGACGTTGCGCCGCAGCGCAGTGGTGCCGCGCAGCGCGAGCGCCACCGCGCAGACCAGCGCCAGCATCCCGACCAGGTAGCCGACCCCGAAACCGCCGATGTCGGACACCCCGCCCGGCACCCGCACCGGCGTGTTGCCCTGCGGGCCGGCGTTGGGGATCGTCATCACCTGCCACTCGCCGAGCAGCGAGGCGACGGCGGCCACCGCGCCCAGCGCCGCCAGCAGCGGCGGCAGCCGGCGGTCCCGGCCCAGGCCGGAGAGCGTACGCCCGAGCCGGCCCGGCGGGGCCGCCTCCGCCCCGCCCCACTCCACGACGGCGGTGCCGTCGGACCGGTGGTCCTGGCGGGGAATGGGGAGATCCTGGGACATCGGCCACCCTTCCGCGTTCGCGGGCCTGAGCCGAATCATGACACAGTACGCACCCGAGGACGCGGAGCGTGAACGGTCGCCGGTGGGTGCCCTTTCCGATAGCGTCGGGGGCATGCCTATCCGTACCGCTTCCGCACGTTGGCAGGGCAACCTCACCGAGGGGTCCGGCACGGTCCGCACCGGCAAGGGCGGGCTGGAGGGGAACTACTCCTTCAAGTCGCGTTTCGAGGAGGGTGAGGGCACCAACCCGGAGGAGCTGGTCGGCGCCGCGCACGCCGGCTGCTTCTCCATGGCGTTCTCCAAGGCCCTCGCCGAGGCCGGCTCGCCGCCCTCCTCGGTGGAGACCACCGCCAAGGTCCACCTGGACAAGACCGACGCCGGGTTCACCGTCACCCGGATCGAGCTCGACACGGTCGGCGACGTGCCGGGCATCGACGAGGCGCAGTTCACCAAGCTCGCCGAGACCGCCAAGGAGAACTGCCCGATCTCCCGGCTGCTCTCCCCGGGCGCGCAGATCACCCTGACCGCCCGCCTCGCCTCCTGAGCGCCTCCGCCGTCGGCGTACGCCTCCACGGGGAGCCACCCTTCCGGTGGAGGCGCGCCGATCTTGGCCGGGCCGCGCGGGCCACGCCGTCGGGCAGAATGGGCGCGTGCCGGTGGAGATGAGCCGCGAGCGCTTCGAGGAGCTGGTCGGCGACGCGCTCGACGAGGTGCCCGAGGAACTGCTCGCCCTGATGAGCAACGTCGTGATCCTGGTGGAGGACGACCCGCCCCCCGGCGAGGACCTGCTCGGCCTCTACGAGGGCCACGCCCTCACCGAGCGGGGCTGGGACTACTCCGGCGTGCTGCCGGACCGCATCCTCATCTACCGCAACCCGATCCTGCGCCTCTGCGACGACGACGAGGACGTGGTGGACGAGGTCGCGGTGACGGTGGTGCACGAGATCGCCCACCACTTCGGCATCGACGACGAGCGCCTGCACGAGCTGGGCTGGGGCTAGCGGGCGCGCGACCGGTGCCGCCACCGGCGGGCGGGCCGGGGGCCGCGCCGACCGGCGGGTGGGCCGGGCCGGTCGGCCGGTGGTCGACGGTTGCGGCGTACGCCTACCGTCGGTCCAGGCATCGCGAAATCAGGAGGCACTTCCATGCGCAGCGAGCTCTTCTCCGCGGAGAACCTGGAGAAGGAGTCCGCGCAGCCCGGCATGCGGCTGCAGAACTCCAAGATGTTGAAGATCGAACTCAACGGCGAGGCGATGGCCCGCGTCGGGTCGATGGTCGCCTACCAGGGGCAGGTGCAGTTCCAGGCGCTCGGCTCCGGGGGGCTCGGCAAGTTCCTCAAGCAGAAGCTGACCGGCGAGGGCGTCCCGCTGATGAAGGTCACCGGCCGGGGTGACGTCTTCCTCGCCGACTTCGCCAAGGACGTGCACGTCATCGACCTGGAGCCGGGCGACGCGCTCTCCATCAACGGCTCCAGCGTGCTGGCGTTCGACTCCACGCTCCAGTACGACATCCGGATGGTCGGCGGGGCCGGCATGGCCTCCTCGTCGGGCCTGTTCAACTGCGTCTTCACCGGCCACGGCCGGATCGCCATCACCACCAAGGGCACGCCGGTCGTGCTCAACGTCGACGCTCCCACCTACGTCGACCCGCAGGCGGCGGTCTGCTGGTCGGCCAACCTCCAGACCGGCTACCACCGGGCGGAGCAGCTCGGCCTCGGCACGCTGCTCGGCCGGCGCACCGGCGAGGCGTTCACGATGAGCTTCGCCGGCCAGGGCTTCGTCGTCGTGCAGCCCTCCGAGGAACCGCCGATCATGGGCAGCGGCGCCCAGGAGCAGCAGGGCGGCCTGCTCGGCGGCCTGCTGAGCTGACCCGCGCACCGCCCCCGCCCGCGTCCCGCCCGGCCCCGCCGGGTCCGCCGTGATCGGGGGCGGTGTCGTCAGGTGAGGTCGCCGGCGCGCAGGCGGGCCAGCCAGGCGGCGGCGTCGGCGTAGTCGGCGTCCGAGAGGCCGGGCGGCGCGGGGACCGGCCGGTCGCCCGCCGCCGCGGTCCAGCGGTGCCGGGGGTACGAGCCCAGGAAACGTACGTCGGCGCAGACCCGGCGCAGCCCCTGCAACGCCTCGCCGAGCCGGACGTCCGCCACGTGCCCGCTGCAGTCGAGGAAGAAGACGTACCGGCCGAGCGCCTCGCCGGTCGGGCGGGACTCGATCCGGGTCATGTTGATGCCCCGGACCGCCAGCTCCATCAGCACCGCCAGCAGCGCGCCCACCCGGTCGTGGGCGATGTAGACCGCCAGTGAGGTCACGTCGTCGCCGGTGGGCGGCGGGGGCGGGCCGGGGCGGGACACCAGCGCGAAGCGGGTCACCGCGTCCGGATGGTCGGCGATCTTGTCGGCGAGCACGTCGAGCCGGTGCCGGGTGGCCCCGATCGGGGCGCAGATCGCCGCGTCGTACTCGCCGGCGGCGGCGCCGGCCGCGGCCGCGCCGTTGGAGAGCACGTCGACCACGACCGCGTCCGGCAGGTGGGCGCGCAGCCAGCCCCGGCACTGGGTGGACGCCTGCGGATGGGCGGCGACGCTGCGGACGTCCGCGAGCGCCGTGCCGGGCCGGGCGGCGACCACGAACTCGACCGGCAGGATCACCTCACGGGTGATCACCAGAGGTTCCCCCTCGGCCAGCTCGTCCAGGGTCACCCCGACCGCGCCGCCGATCGAGTTCTCCAGCGGCACCAGGGCGGCGTCCGCCTCCCCGGCCCGTACGCCGTCCAGCGCCTCCGGCACGCTGCGAGCCGGTGCGCGGCTGCCCCGTTCGGCGGCGGGGATGGTGTTCAGCGCCTGCTCGGCGAAGGTGCCCTCGGGTCCGAGGTAGACGAAGCGCGTCGGCGGTGTTCCCGGCATGGCGACAGCCTACGCACCCGGCACGCCGCCCGACCCGCCGTCGCAGACCAGGGTTCGGATGCCGGGCGGCCCGGCGGCCCGGACCTCGACCGTGCAGACGTCGGTCCCGGCGGTGACCAGCCGCGGAGCGCTCGCCCGGCCCTCGGTGACCACCTGGAGGTTTTCGTGCCCGGTCACGTCGAGCACCGTGTAGTGCCACCCGCCGGCGCAGAGCGGGCCGGTCCGCACCCGCACCCGGGCGCCGCCCGGGAGCACCCCGCTCCGGCCGCGCACCAGGTCGACGACCCGCTTCCCGGAGGGGCCGTCGGTGCACGGCACCGCGACCAGGCCGGAGTCGGCGGTCGGGGTGGCCGCCCCGGGCAGGCCGGTGGCGGGGGGCGTGGTCGGTGCGAAGGTGGGGGTGCCGGCCGGGCTCGATGCGGCGCGGGTCGGGGCGGCGGTGGGGGCGGTGTTCCGCAGCTCGGGCGGCGTGCCGCAGCCGGCCAGCGGCACCGCGGCCAGCAGCACGGCGGCCAGGAGCCGGCCGCGCCGGGCGGGGTGGCCGGTCGGGTGGTCGGGGGCGGCGGGGCGCGAGGGGGTGGGCGGCACGGGCCGATCCTCGGGACATCGGGGAGCGTCGCTGCGGCCGGGAGGCCGAGCCCATCCTAGGAGGAACCGGCGGCCGGGTGAAGGTCAGGCGAGGACCCGGTGGCCGGCCCGCTCCAGCGCGGCGGTCGCCTCGCCGAGGCGTACCGAGGGAACCAGCAGGTAGTCGGTGTCGTACGTCGAGAAGGCGACCACGCTGACCCGGGCGGCGGCGAGCGGGTCCACCAGCGCGGCGAGGGTGCCGCTCACGGCCAGGTCGAGCGGCCCGGTGACCCGCAGGCAGCGCCAGGCCGTCTCCGTGGCGGCCTGCTCCGGCACCCGGTCGGCGGGGCAGATCAGCGAGATCCCGTCGGCGGTCCAGCTCACCGTGACGACGTCGCCGCCGCTCAGCCCGCCCGTCAGCTCGGGCGGCAGGGCGGAGCCGGCGGCCATCCGGCACACGGCGTACTCCCCCGGCAGCAGAGCGATATCGAGCATGAGGGCACCTTACGGCCTCGGAGAGCGCCCGCCCCAGATTCGCCGCGTGCGGCGAACACCACATCCCGCCGCAGGTCAGACCTCGGAGAAGAACGTGAGGGAACCGGCGACCAAACCGTCGGTGAGCACCGGGGTGGAGATCGCGTCCACGGTCGAGTCCGGCCGGTCGGCCGACGCGGCCTGGACCCGGAGCAGCCCTCGGGCCAGGCGCCCGGAGGACAGGGCCAGCAGCGGCGGGATCTTGTCGATCTCGGGCTCGGTCAGCTCGCCCCGGTTGGCGGTGAAGTCGAGCAGCCGGAGCCCGCCGTCGAGCAGCGGCAGCCCGATCACGTCCTCCGGGGTGCCCAGGCAGAGCAGCTCGCAGCCCGAGGCGGAGACGGCGATCACCCTCGTCTCGGCGTCGATCAGCAGGCACGGCTCGTCGGCGTGGGAGACGGTCGACGACCACTGCCCGAAGTTGTCGGACCCCAGCTCTGTCGATGTCCCCGCCGCCGGCACGAACACTTCAGAGAGCGAGAGTTCGACGTGGGCCACCGCGCCTCCTATGTCACCGACGGTCTGTCCACGCTAGCCGGTCGCTGCGGATGTCGCCGACCGCGCTGCGGTCGCCGGGGCGCCGGTGGTGACGGGGCGCCCCGGGTGGCCGGCGACGGCGCGACCGACGGGTGCCGACCGGCACCCGGGCCGCGTGGCGTCGCCGGTGACGTTACCGCCGGCCGGCCGGCTTGTCAGCGGCCGTTCGGCCGTCCTCGTACCACCGGTAGTCGGCGGCCGGCCGGTAGGCGCCGTTCATCCAGGTGCCCGGGTGCTGGGCGACCCGGGACAGCTTCTCGGCGGTGGCCGGGCTGATCCGGCTGCCCCCGGCGACGAGCAGGCGGTCCAGCTCGCGGTGGGTGGCCATGAGGCAGTCCTTCGGCAGGCCGTAGACGCTGATGACGCCGGAGCCGACGAATGTCAGCACCGGCGTCACCGGGATCGGCAGACCCACCGCGTCGGAGAGCGCCTTGCTGGCGCGCTTGGCGTCGCGGCGGGCCTCCGCCACGTAGGGAGGTCGCTTGCCGTTGATCTGCACCACGTCGCCGGCGACGAGCACCCGGGCCCGGCCGTGGTCGGCGATGGTGACCGCGAAGAGCCCGCTCGGCCCGATGGCGAGGAAGCCGGCGCGTTCGTCGCGCTCGTGGTCGAGCAGCAGGTCGGCGGCGTCCGTGCGGGGCCACTCGATGACGTGCCAGGCGGGCCCGAGGTGGTCGAGCTGGCCGAGCGCCCGCGCGCCGGCCGCCTCCAGCCGGCGGGCGCCCCGCTCCGCCCGCCGGCGGCGGGCCCACTCCAACGGGGACGGTCGGACCGGCGTGAGCACGCCCGGCGACTCCACGCGGGGATGTGGCACCGCCGCGGGCGGCAGTGCCCGGGCGGGCGGTACGGCTCGACGAGCGGGAAAGACAGTCATCGCGACCTCCGGCAAAAGGTCCCTCGAAGTTATGACCTCACTACCCTACGTTGCCAGTCCCCCGTGTCGGCAAGTTGGAACGCCGGAGTGAGTGCGGATGAATGCCATATTCATCCACCACTGTTTTATCGGATGCCGCCAAACCCTGCCCTACGCTGCGATGGTGACCCACTACGTGGACAGCGAAGTCGGCCGGCTCGGCACCGTGCTGCTGCACCGGCCCGGCCCGGAACTCGCCCGGCTCACCCCACGCAACAACGACTCGCTGCTCTTCGACGGCATCCCCTGGGTGGGGCGCGCCCAGGAGGAACACGACGCCTTCGCCGCCGCCCTGCGCGAGCGCGGGGTCGAGGTGCTCTACCTCGCCACCCTGCTGGCCGAGACGCTCGCCGTGGCCGACGCGCGGGCCGAGCTGACCGAGGAGGTGCTGCGCTCGCCCCGGCTCGGCGACTCGCTGCGCGCCCGGGTCGCCGACCACCTCGCGTACCTCGACCCGGCCGCGCTCGCCGACGTGCTCATCGCCGGGCTGGCCCACGAGGAACTGCGGGTCAGCCCGGAACGGCCGGGCGGCCTGGTCTACACCCTGATGGACCGGCACGACTTCGTCATCGACCCGCTGCCCAACCTGCTCTTCACCCGGGACTCCTCGCTCTGGATCGGCGACCGGGTCGGGGTGACCAGCCTGGCGATGCCGGCCCGGCGGCGGGAGACCACGCTGACCGATGCGATCTACCGGCACCACCCGCGCTTCGCCGGCACCGAGTTCGTTTACCACCCGGAACTGGAGCACCTGGAGGGCGGCGACGTGCTGCTGCTCGCGCCCGGGGTGCTGGCCGTCGGCGTGGGCGAGCGGACCACCCCGGCCGGCGCGGAACGCCTCGCCCGGCAGGTCTTCGCCGCCGGGCTGGCGCACACCATCCTCGTCGTGCCGATCGCCCAGGAGCGGGCGACCATGCACCTGGACACCGTCTGCACGATGGTGGACGTCGACGCCGTGCTGATGTATCCGAACATCGCCCACACCCTGTCGGCGTACACGGTGATCGCCGGGGCGGACGGGGAGGACCCGCGGGTGGACGGTCCGGCGCCGTTCCTGCGGGCCGCCGCCGACGCGATGGACCTGGCCCAGCTCCGGGTGATCGACACCGGCCTGGACCCGGTCACCGCGGAACGCGAGCAGTGGGACGACGGCAACAACACCCTCGCCCTCGCGCCCCGGCTCTGCGTGGGCTACGAGCGCAACACCGAGACCAACGCGCAACTGGAGCGGGCCGGCATCGAGGTCATCCCGATAGCCGGCTCCGAACTCGGCTCCGGCCGGGGCGGGCCGCGCTGCATGTCCTGCCCCCTGGTCCGCGAGCCGCTCGGCGGTGAAGGAAGGGCCCTTCCGCACGTTTCCGGTAGCGGAAGGCACCCTTCCTGACCCTCGGGCGTCGGCGGGCGGCCGCCGCCGTGCCGACGCCTAGGACGAGCCGGGCGGCCGGACGCCCCGCCGACGCCGGAAAGCGGGGCGGGGCGGGGCTCAGCGCAGGGTGAGCTGGCGGCCGAGCAGGCCGTGCCGGGCGCGCCGGCCGGCGGCGTCCAGCGGGGCGGAATCGGCGAGCGCCTCGGCGTACCGCTTGGCGAACTCGGTGACCGGCTGCTCCCAGTCGGCAGCCGGGACGTCCTCGGGCAGGTCCCAGACCGGCACCAGCCGACCGTGTGCCCGGAACATGCCGGCGAACCGGGTGTTCTCGCCGAGCGTCAGCGTGCCGGCCACGCTCAGCCGGGCCAGCGCGTCCAGCGCGGCGTCCTCGTCGTCGGGCAGCACCCAGCGCACGTGCGCCTTCTCCGGCACCTGGCACCAGTACGCGGCCGGGGCGGCGGCGAGCCGGACGGTCGGGTAGATCGCGGCGTTCGCGCGTTCCAGGGACGCCTGCACGGTCGGGTCGTCGCCGGCCCCCGGGTCGAGCCAGAACTCGAACCCGTCGTGCATCGTGATCTCCAGCGGACCGTCGACCAGGACGTCCTGCAGGCGGGGGCCCGGTCCGGGCAGCGGCGGCACGGCCACCGGGCTGCCCGGCTCGGCCCGCAGCGCGCAGAGCAGCGCCTCGGCCAGGTCCCGGGAGACGTCGCCGGACTGCTGGTGGCGCTGGAGCCCGACGAGGACCCGGCCGTCCGGTTTCGTCACGGCCGGGGCGGCCATCGGCAGCACGGTGGCGAGGACGACCTCGCGGTCACCGAACTCCTCGACCAGGGCGGGGGCGAGCCGCAGCGGCGCGGAGGCGGCCGGCACCAGCTCGCGCAGGGCGATCCACTCCGGCTCGTCGGTCAGCCCCTCGAACGGTCGGGGCACGAAGATGTCGCGCACCTTCTCCCGCTTGGGGGTGGCTTCGGCGGCCCGCTGGCTCTTTCGACGCTTGCTCACGGCGACACAGCCTAGAGGCCGCAGCCGGCCGGCGTGGGCAGGACCCGCCTGTCGGGGACGGTCAGCCGGCGACGGCCAGGTCCGACCGGGTGACGTCGGCCGGGTCGAACTCGGCCCACACGCTCTGGCCCAGGCCGTCGCGCTCGACGCCCCAGCGGTCGGCCAGCCCCGCGACGATGTGCAGGCCGCGGCCGTCGACGGCGTCCGTGTCGGCCACCCGCATCCGCGGGCCCGCGGCGGCGCCGCCGTCGGTGACCCGGAGCTGCACCTGCTGGCCGGCGGCGGAGGTGCGCAGTCGCCAGGCCACCCGGACCACCCCGCCGGGCAGCGGGTCGGCGTGCCGGACCGCGTTGCCGACCAGCTCGGCCAGGACCGCGACCAGGTCGGCCAGGAGTGGCGGGGGTACGACGCCGGTCAGCTCGTCGGCGAGCCGGTGCCGCGCCTGCCGCGCCCCCGTGGCGTGGTGGGGCACCACCACGCACCATGCCCGTTCGGCAGCTCCCGTCGACACCCTCGCCCCTTCACGCCCCGCCGCCCGTCGCCGGTCCCCCGCGCGGCAGCCGCACCTCTGCGACCGTACCGCCACCGGCCCTCGGCCGGAGGAATACCCATCCATTCTGCTGTTCAACGATCCGGCGGACGAGATAGAGACCGAGACCGGCCCCGGGATAGCGGCGGCGGTCGCCCGACTCCCCCTGCCAGAACCGGTCGAACGCGCGCTCCACGTGCTCCGGCCGGATGCCGATGCCGCGGTCGCTGACCCGGAAGGACACGGTCGCCCCGTCCGCGTCCGCGCTGATCTCGACGGGGGAGTCGGGCGGGGAGTACTTGCCGGCGTTCGTGCACAGCTCCGTCAGCACGGTGGCCAGGCTGGGCCGGTGGCCGAGCGCCTTCGGCAGGTTGACCGGGAGGCGGAGGACGAGCCGGTGCCGCAGCTCCGCCGGCAGGTCGGTCACCGTCGCGCGCAGCGCGTCGCCGAGGTCGTACGGGGCGGGCGGCTCGTCGCCCGGGCCCGGCTCGGCGGCGGCGGAGAGCAGCCGGTCGACCAGCCGGGCCAGCTCGTTGGCGCGCTGCCCGATGACCCGGGCGGCCTGCCGCCGGTCGGTCTCGGTCAGCGACTCCCAGTGGTCGGTGAGCGTGTCGGCGTAGCCCTTGATCACGGTCACCGGCGTACGCAGCTCGTGGCTGGTCACGGCGACGAAGAGATCCCGGTCGTGGTCGCGCCGCTGCTGGTCGGTGACGTCGCGGAAGGTCACCACGTGCAGGGTGCCGGGGCCGGGCAGCTCCCCGGAGGTGATCTTGAGCCAGCGGCCGTCCGGCAGCCGGTGGTCGAGCACCTGCCCGGACGGCGGCAGCGGGAAGGGCAGCGGCCGGTTGAGCGCCTCGGCCGCGGAACGGCCGGTGACCTGGGCGGCGGCCGGGTTCCAGAGCCGCACGTGCCCGTCCTGGTCGACCACGGCCAGCCCGTCCGCCAGCGCCGCGACCACCGGGCCGTCGCCGTGCACCGGCAGCCCGGTCTGGTCGCCGTACATGTGGGCGATGCAGGAGGCGATGTAGCCCATCGCGTCGTGCCGGCCGGCGTCCCGCGCCCCGTCCTCGCCCGGGTAGAGCGCGTGCAGGCTGCCGACGGTCAGCCCGCCGATCTCCGCGCGGGCGACCACCATCCGGAGCAGGCCGCGCGCGGCCAGCTCACCGGCGAGCCTGCCGGTGAGCCGGTCCGTCCGGACCTGGCGTACCCGGGTGCCGGAGAGCAGGCAGGCGACGGCCGGGTCATCGGGCGGGACGGGGCGGCCGATGATCCACTCGACGGCGCCGGCGGCGGCGATCACCCGGCCACCCGTCGGCGCGAACTCGACGAAGGCCATGCCCGCCGCGTCGAGCGTGGGCCGGACCACCCGGAGCAGTTGGGTGAGGACGGGGACGCCGGCGCCGCCGGAGTTGATCGAGTCGATCACCGCGGTGTGGCCGGCGATGAGAGCGGAGAGGTCGGTGCGCTCCGGCATGCCCCGAGTGTGCCCCGACGGTCGGTTTCCGGACACCCCTGCCCGGCCGGATCCCGCCCATCGGTCCGGGCCGCCCGCGTCGGGCCGGGCGGGCCGGGGACGCGGTCCGGGCGCGCGGTCAGCGGCCCAGGTGGGCCAGCGCGTGCGCCGGCCGGTCGGTGATGATGCCGTCCACCCCGGCGGACAGGACGAGGTCCAGGTCGGCCGGCTCGTTGACGGTCCACACGTAGACCTGGTTGCCCGCTGCCCGCAACGCGGGCACGAGCTGCGGGCGGGCCCGCACCAGCGCCACGCCGGGCCCGGCGATCCGGGCGCCGAAGGGCAGCCGCCCTGCCCGCAGCCAGGGCGGCAGCACCTCCAGCAGCAGCACCGTGGGCAGCGCGGGGGCCAGCTCCCGCGCCCGGCGTACGGCCAGCGCGGAGAACGACATGACGGTGACGCGTACCGGATCGTCCGGTTTCGGCTCGGCCAGGCCGTACCGGCGCAGCAGCGCGACGAGCCGGCGCTCGACGTCGCCGCCGTAGCGGGAGGGGTGCTTGGTCTCCACGAGCAGCCGGACCGGCCGCCCGGCGGCGAGCACCGCGTCCAGCAGCCGCTCCAGGGTGAGCAGCCGGGTGTGCGACTCGTCCAGCACCTCGTCCCCGTCGGCGGGCACGCAGCGGGGGTGCCAGGAGCCGAAGTCCAGCGCCTCCAGCTCGGCGAGGGTACGCGTGCTCACCAGGCCCTGGCCGTTGCTGGTGCGGTCGAGCCGGCGGTCGTGCACGCAGACCAGGTGCCCGTCCCGGGTCAGCCGGACGTCGCACTCCAGCCCGTCCGCACCCTCGTCGAGGGCGCGCAGGTAGGCGGCGAGGGTGTGCTCGGGCAGGTCGTACGAGGAGCCGCGGTGCGCGAAGACCAGGGGTGCGCCCATCCCGCCCGCCTAGAGGACGTGGCCCGGCTGCCCGTTCCCGCCGACGACGGGTCTCCCGGCGGCGGCCCACTCGTCCATCCCGCCCGCGACGTTGCGCACCTGGTCCCAGCCGTTGCGCATCAGGTAGGCGACGACCTGGGCGGAGCGCCCGCCGGAGCGGCAGATGACGGCGACGTCGCGGTCGGCGGGCACCTCCGCGATCCGGGCCGGCAGCTCCATCATCGGCAGGTGGTGCGCGCCGGGAGCGTGGCCGGCGGCCCACTCGTCGTCCTCCCGGACGTCGAGCAGGTAGGTGTCGTCGGCGATCTCGGGCACGGTCACGGTGGGAACCTGGGGTCCGAACACGCGCCAAGCCTAGAACCTCGCCCGGCCGACCGTCGGCGGGCGGTCGGTGCGGCCGGGTCCGGCGAGGTGGGGCGTCCCGAATGTCACAGTCGGGTGACCCACCGGGGGTTGGCCCGGGCCCACTCCGGAACCTGGGTGCCGCGGACCGCCTCGAACAGCCCGTTCCCGCCGTTGTCGAGGACCACGTACGACACCTGGTCGATGGTCTGCGGGTGGGAGGGGACCTGCACGCCGCGCAGCGCGTCGGCCGGCAGGTCGCGCAGCGCGAGGACCAGGTCCTCCAGCGGTACGCCGTTGGTGTCCACGGTCAGTGAGCTGCCCACCGCCCGGATCACCTGGTCGAGCTTGACGGGATTGGTCCGCAGTGACGTCTCGTTCGTGCGCTCCAGCAGGGCCCGGAGCAGTTGCTGCTGGTGCGTCTGCCGGTCGTAGTCGCCGCCGGGCAGGTCGTAGCGTTGGCGGACGTAGTCCAGCGCCTCGCCGCCGTCCATCTGCTGGCAGCCGGGGTGGAAGACCCGGTCGGTGTGGATCGAGCGGACCTCGGTGTCCACGCACATGCGTACCCCGCCGAGCAGGTCGATGACCTTGCGGAAGCCGGAGAAGTCGATCAGTGCGGCGCCGTCGAAGCGGATCCCGGTCAGCCGGGCCAGGGTGGCCGAGAGCAGCCGGGTGCCGGGCTCGCCGCCCCCGCCGTGCTCGTACGCCGCGTTGATCTTGTCCTGTCCGCCGCCGAAGCCGTTGCCGGGCGGGATGGCGACCAGCAGGTCCCGGGGGACGGAGACGAGGTACGCCTCGCGCCCACCGGCGGGCACGTGCACGATGAGGATGCTGTCCGACCGGCGGTCCGCCGCGCTGCCGCTCTGCCACCGGTCGGTCCCCACGAGCAGGTAGTTCAGCGGCCCGTGGGGGTCGGTCCGCGCCCGCCGGGCGGTCGGGTCGAGCAACTGCTCCCGCACCACGGTGCGCTCGTACCGGTCGCCGAGCACCCGGAGGCCGACCACAGCGAGCCCGGCCAGCAGCACCACGGCCACACCGAGGCCGAGCAGGACACGGGGCCAGCGGGCGCGGCGCGGCCGGGCGGCCCGGGCGTCGGCCCCGGTCCGTGCCCGACCGTCGCGCGCCGATCTGGACGTGACTCCTCCCCGCGGCCGTACGTGAATCTCTCTCACGTCAGGCTACGGGTGGCTCCGTGGTCCCGGGCCGCTTCACCGAGTTTGCCCGGCCGCCGCGCTCGGGCGGCCGGGCAGAGCCGGCGCTATTTGCGGCTGGATATCACCTGAGGGTTGGCGAAGACGAACTCGGCCAGCTTGTCCTGCTTGACCGCGTGGAACATGTCCAGCGTCTCCTGGCTCAGCGTCTCCCGGCTGCCGTCGCCGTGGAAGGTGCCGCCGTTGGTCTTCAGCATGACCAGGTCGTTGCCGGTGACGCCGCGCATCGTGAAGACGAAGTCGGCGACGGGCACCCCGCCGGCGTCGAGGATGAACGCCTTGCCGGCCGCCTTGATCAGCTCGTTGAGCTTGAGCGGGTTGGTCAGCGTGCCGTTCTCCGTGGCCTTCTTCGCCATCGCCTTGATCAGCTGCTGCTGGTTCTGCTGGCGGTCGTAGTCGCCGTTCTTCAGGGACTTGCGCTGGCGGGAGTAGTCCAGCGCCGCCCAGCCCTCCATCTCCCGGCAGCCCTTCTTGTGCACCACCGGGGTCATCCGCTTGCCGGTCTTCTTGGCGTCCGCGTTCCACATCGGCTTGCCGTCGACGTACGACATGTGGATCGACTGGACCTCCTGGCTGACGCAGATGCGCACCGAGCCGAGGGTTTCGATGATGTTCTTGAAGCCGCCGAAGTTGATGATCGCGGCGCCGTCGAAGCTGATCCCGGTCATCTTCTTGATCGTCTGTGCCATCAACTGCGCGCCGCCCTCCCAGCCGCCGCCGTTGCGGGCGCCGGCCTGGAACGCGGCGTTGATCTTGTCGACCCCGCCGGAGTAGCCGCTCTTCTTGAAGGCCGGGATCTGGGCCTCCGTGTCGCGCGGGATCGAGATCAGGTACGCCTGGTCGTGCGTCGCGGGAATGTGCAGCACGATGATGCTGTCCGCCCGGACGTCGTCGGCGGCCCACCGCTCCCGGGCGTCCACGCCGAGGAGCAGCATGTCGATCGGGCCGTCCAGGTTGGCACCGCCCTCGGCGTCCGACTTGCCCGCGTCGCCCAGCAGGTTGCGCTGGGCGATGTTGCCGGTGGCCTTGCTGATCAGGGCCTTGCTGCCGACGATCGCGACGCCGCTGGTCATCATCAGCACGGCACCGAGGATCAGGGTGAGTCGGGCCCAGAGCGGGTCCTTGCGGCGCGACCGCTTCTTCGCGGGCCCGCCGCCTGTCTTTCCGCCCTTCCCGGGCTTGGTGGGGGTGGTCGTGGCGGCCCGCGCCGGGCCGCCGGGGGACTCCAGCGCCGGAGGGCGACGGCTGGTCTGAACCGGCATGCGTGCTCCAGCTCGCGTGATCAGGGGGCGGGATCACTGTACGGACGCTTTCCCGTCCTGGGTAGTTCGTCGGGGCGTCAATTGGCGTTGTCCCGGCCGTCATTCGGGAAAACTGTCCAAACGTCCAGATCGATACGACCGGTCGGCCGTTGGCTCACAGGAAACGCGAAGCCGGCCCCCGACCCGCGATGACGTCCGTCGATCACGGGTGGGGGCCGGCGTCGATGCGGAGCGGGTCAGTTCCCGGTGCCGTCGGCCTTCTGGTTGGCCTTCACCCACGCGGCCAGGGTGTCGGCGGACATCGCCTTGTACATGGCCAGCGCCTTCTCCCTGTCCGAGACCACCACGGATTCCCCGTTGATGGTCTGGCTGCCGACGTGCGGGCTGGTCACGAAGGTGAGGTTCTCGCCCCGCAGGTTGCGGAACTGCACCGCCATGTCGACCAGCGAGAAGCCCTCGTCGACGGTGACCGCGGCGGTCACCGACTTGAGGAAGTCGTTCAGCTTCTTCGGATTGGTCAGCGTGCCCGTGCTCGCCGCCTTGTCCATCAGCGCGCGGAGGAACTCCTGCTGGTGGCGCATCCGGGCGAAGTCGCCGTCCGGGAACTGCTTGCGCTGCCGGATCCAGTCCAGCGCCTCGGCGCCGTCCATGTGGTTGGTGCCCTTGGTGAAGGTCCGGTACGGCTTGTGGATCGAGGTGATGGTCCGTTCGACCTTCAGGTCGACGCCGCCCAGGGCGTCGGTGACCTGCTTGAAGCCGGCGAAGTCGATCGCCATCACGTGGTCGAGCCGCACGTCGGTGAAGCACTCCACCGTCCGGACGGCCAGCGGCAGCCCGCCGAACGCGAACGCCGCGTTGATCTTCCCGCGCTGGCCGGAGCCGCACTCCGCGTTGGCGCCCTCGGGGATCGGCACGTAGAGGTCGCGGGGGATGGAGACCAGGTAGGCCTGCTGGTGGTCGGACGGAATGTGCATCACGATGATCGTGTCGGCCCGCCACTTGCTGGACTGGTCCACCGGGGCGTCCGGGTCCCGCGAGTCGCTGCCGACCAGCAGGATGTTCAGCGCGCCGTCCACCGCCTTGGCCGGCCGGCCGCCGGTGATCTCGGAGAACGGGTCGGTGCGGGCCAGGTCGTCGTTCAGGCTCCGGGCGTAGAACCAGGCGCCGGCCCCGCCCAGGAGCGCGAGCACCAGCACGGCCACGCCGGCCACCAGGCCGATCCGGCCCCACCGGGGACGCACGCCGCGCCGCCCCGGGCGGTCGGGGCCGCCGGGGCCACCCGGTCGGCCAGGGCCAACCGGACCCGACGGGCCACCCGGGCCGCCGGCCCGCGGCTCGTCGGGCGACGGGTACCAGCGGGCCTCGGCCGGCCGGGCACGGCCGGCGTCCCGGCCGGAGCCGGGCACCGACGCGCGCCCGGCGCTGCGGTGCAGGTGTGGGAGCGGGACACCGGCGGGGGTGGTCGCTGACATGTAACTCAGGGTACGTACGTCCGGCCACAGTCGCCTTCAGGCGAAGCCGGCGTTTGCCGGCGTCGCCCGGGCGGTCGGTTACCCTAGCCGCTCGCGGAAGTACTCGATCGTGCGCCGGAGGCCGTCTTCGGGCGCCACGGTCGGCTCGTAGCCGAGCAGTTCACGGGCGAGGGTCAGGTCGGGGCGACGCATCTCCGGGTCGTCGGCGCTGCGCGTGATGTAGGTCACCTCGGAGCTGCTGCCGCAGAGTGACACGATCGTCTCGGCGAGTTGCCGCATGCTCATCTCGTGCTCGGTGCCGCAGTTGATCGGCCCCGTCTCGCGGGAGTCGAGCAGCAGCAGGATCCCGCGGACCAGGTCCGCCACGTAGCAGATCGAGCGGGTCTGGTTGCCGGTGCCGTGCACGGTGATCGGCTCCCCGCGCAGCGCCTGGGAGATGAACGTCGGAATGGCGCGGCCGTCGTCCGGCCGCATCCGGGGGCCGTACGTGTTGAAGATCCGGACGATCGCGGCGTCCAACCCACGGCTGCGGTGGTAGGCCATGGTGGCCGCCTCGGAGAAGCGCTTCGCCTCGTCGTAGACGCTGCGGATGCCGATCGGGTTGACGTTGCCCCAGTACGTCTCGCGCTGCGGGTGCTCCTTCGGGTCCCCGTACGCCTCGGAGGTGGAGGCCATCAGGAACCGGGCGCCGTCGGCGACCGCGCGGTCCAGCAGGTGCAGGGTGCCCACCGAGCCGACCCGGAGGATCTCCACCGGCAGCTTCTCGAAATCCGTCGGGCTCGCCGGGGATGCCATGTGCAGGATGGCGTCGAACCGCTCGGCCATGGCCGGGTGGTGGGTCGGCAGTCCGTCGGAGATGTCGGCCTCGACCAGCGTGAACCTCGGCTCGTCCGCCAGGTGGGCGACGTTCTCCTTGGACCCGGTGACGAAGTTGTCCAGGGCGACCACCGTGCAGCCGCGGGCGATCAGCGCGTCGACCAGGTGCGACGGTACGAAACCGGCGCCGCCGGTGACGAGGACACGGTGACCACTTCCGAAGCGCGCAGCAACGTTCATGCCGGTCAGCCTACCCATCGTCCCGGTCCCGCACCGGGCGTGGCGGGAGGGGTCCCCGGCGCCGGGGACCCCTCCGTCGGGTGGGGTCAGTGGGCACCGGCGCCGGTGAGTGCGCGCACCTCCAGCTCGGCGTACTTCTCCTCGTCGTGTTCCGTCGAGATCATGGTCCCGAACCAGCCGCACAGGAAGCCGAACGGGATGGAGAGGATGCCCGGGTTGGACAGCGGGAACCACTGCCAGTCATGGTTCGGGAACATCGACGTGGGCGCCCCCGAGACCACCGGCGAGAAGAACACCAGCAGGACGGCGGAGAGCAGGCCGCCGTAGATGGCCCAGACCGCGCCCGAGGTGTTGAACCGCTTCCAGAACAGGCTGTAGAGGATCGCCGGCAGGTTGCCCGAGGCGGCCACCGCGAAGGCGAGCGCCACCAGGAACGCCACGTTCAGGTTCTGCGCGTAGATCGACAGGACGATCGAGATCGCGCCGATCACCAGGGCGGAGACGCGGGCGACCCGCACCTCCTGCCGCTCCGACGCCGACCCGTTCTTGATCACGTTGGCGTAGAAGTCGTGCGCCAGGCTCGACGAGGAGGCCAGGGTCAGGCCGGCCACCACGGCCAGGATGGTGGCGAAGGCGACCGCCGCGATGATCGCCAGGAGGGTCGCCCCGCCCAGGTCGCCGCCGAGGAAGTCGATGCCGAGCGCCTCGGCGAGCTGCGGCGCGGCCGTGTTGCCCGCCTTGTCCTGTGCCGTGATCGCCTCGCCGCCCACCAGCGCCGCGGCGCCGAAGCCGAGCGCCAGGGTCAGCAGGTAGAAGGTGCCGATGATGCCGATCGCCCAGAGCACGCTCTTGCGGGCCGCCTTGGCGGTCGGGACGGTGTAGAACCGGATCAGGATGTGCGGCAGGCCGGCCGTGCCGAGCACCAGCGCGATGCCGAGCGAGAGCAGGTCCATCTTGCTGTAGAAGGTCTTCAGCGCGTCGCCGGGCGTGTCGACGCCGTACCGCAGCCCGGGTTCCAGGAAGGCGCTCCCCTTGCCGGAGGCGGCGGCGGCATCGCCGAGCAGCGCCGACAGGTTGAACTTGTAGTGCGCCAGCACCAGCACGGTCATCACCAGCGCGCCGCCCATGAGCAGGAACGCCTTGACGATCTGCACGTAGGTGGTGCCCTTCATGCCGCCCACCGTGACGTAGATGATCATCAGGGCGCCGACCATGATGATGGTGGCGACCTTGGCGGTGTCCGCGTCCATGCCGAGGAACGTGGTGCCCGGCTTGATGCCGAGCAGCAACGCGACCAGCGCGCCCGCGCCCACCATCTGGGCCAGCAGGTAGAAGATCGACACGGTGATGGTGGAGACCGCCGCAGCGGTACGCACCGGGCGCTGACGCATCCGGAAGGCCAGCACGTCGGCCATCGTGTAGCGGCCGGAGTTCCGCAGCAGCTCCGCGACCAGCAGCAGGGCCACCAGCCAGGCGACCAGGAAGCCGATCGAGTAGAGGAAGCCGTCGTAGCCGTAGAGGGCGATGATGCCGGCGATGCCGAGGAACGAGGCGGCCGACATGTAGTCGCCGCCGATCGCCATGCCGTTCTGGAAGCCGGAGAAGGACCGCCCGCCGGCGTAGAAGTCGGTGGCGGTCTTGGTCTGCCGGCTGGCCCAGATGGTGATGGCCAGGGTCACCGCCACGAAGACCAGGAACAGGGTGATGGTGAGGTTGCGGGCCGTGGTGCTGCCCGCCTCAGCCGCGAGGACCGTGTTCATGCGTCACCTCCCCGATCTCGGCGCGGATCCGGTCGGCGACCGGATCGATCCTCCGGTCGGCGAACCGGGAGTAGAGCCAGGCGATCACGAAGGTGGAGACGAACTGGAGCAGGCCGAAGACGAGGGCGACGTTGATGTTGCTGCCGAACAGCTTCGTGCCCATGAAGTCCCGCGCGTACGCGGACAGGATCACGTAGAGCGCGTACCACAGGAAGAAGGCGACAGTCATCGGGAAGACGAAGCCGCGCAGCGCGCGACGCAACCCGGCGAACTCGTCCGACCGTTGTACGGCGAGGTACCGGTCCGCCGCTGACGCGGAGGGCGCGGACGCGGGTGTGTCCGTGGACATTTGTGGATCACCACCTTCACAGGCGTCGGGGTTTTCGCGCACGGTAGAAAGCGCGCTCCCCGCCGGGGAAGGCTGAGATCGACGCCGGTCGGCGGCTGCGCCGAACGGCACGGTGGCTGCGCCGAGTGACGCAACTCACTCCGCTGAACGGTCGTCGGGGTCGAACCGCCGGCCCGGCGCCGGTCCCGTCTCCGGACCGGTGGTCGCCGGTCACGACGGGCCACGAACCGGTGGTCGCCGGTCACGACGAGCCACGGGCCGGTGGCCCGGGCCGGGTGCTCCGCGGCCAGTCGTCCGGGACGTGCCGGTCCTCGTCAGGTCAGCTCGCGGTACCGGCCCCGGTAGTGCAGCAGCGGATCCGTCTCCCCGGTCAGCTCGACGGCCTCGACGGTGGCCTCCACCAGCAGGCCCCAGCCGTACTCGCGGGCGGCGTCGAGCCGGCATCCCGCCCAGCCCCCGGCGTCGGTCGGCACCGGACCGTAGGGCGTGTCGGTCCACGCCCCGGTGGCGAAGAGACCGCCCGGCGACGGGAAGAGGCCGGCGAACCGGTCGGCGAGCTGCCGGTGCGACGGGTTCAGCGGGGCCACCGCGAAGCGGCCGGCGGACTCGACCGCCGCCCACAGGTCCGACTCCGGGTCGACCAGGCCGAGCAGCCGGTCCGGCTCGCCCTCCGCCACCAGCGTCGACGACACCGTCAGGCCCGCCGGCCCGGGCGCCGTCCAGAGGGTCACCGGCGAGGCCAGCCGGCCCCGCAACCGGCGTACGGGGGAGCGCTGCCCGGCGGGCACGGCGAACGGGTCGGTGTGGTGGATCTCGGCGCCCGGCTCATGATTCACGTGAAACATTGTGCCGCCCCCTGCTCACCCCGATGATCAATTGATGGAAAACCGCTGCCCAGTGCCGTCTGCGCCTGGTTTCCGTCAACTGATCATGACGGCTCGGGCAGGCCGGTCGGGCATGCCTGATTCGGGCCGAGGCGTACCCCTGCTGCTCAGTCGTCGGTGAGGGCGCGGCGGGCGGCGGCCAGCACCTCGGGATCCGTGCAGCCGGCGGCGTAACCGGCGATCCGGCGACGGATGTCCCGGCGGAGCAGCCAGACCCCGATCCGGTCGGCGACCGGACGCAGGAATGCCGGACGGCAGCGGAAGCTGTACCGCCAGGTGGCGACCGTCCACCCCGGCTCGGACGCGGGCGCGAAGCGCCAGCCGCCGGCGAACATCTCGAAGAACCACGGGCCACTCACCATCTTCATGCCGACGTGGCTCGGTGGCGCCCAGGAGACGTACTCGCTGACCATGGCCAGTCCGTGTCGGGAGCGGGTGAAGGTGCGCACGCCCTTTCCGGGGCGGGTCGCCCCGCCGGTGAAGTGCTGCTCCCTGACGAACGGGTCCCAGCGGTAGCGGACCGGCGCGGTGGTCTGCGAGACCGCGAAGGCCAACTCGGGTGGCACCGGCACGGTCGCCACCGCCTCGACGACGGGCATCCGGCCATTGTGTCGCCGCCCGGCAACCCGCTTGGCGCGGGTTGCCGGGCGGTCCGGCCGGGTGCGACTCATTCGGTCACGATCAGGCTGCCGGTCACGAGGCTGTTCTTGTGGGTGCCGCTCGGCTCCGGATAGGTGGCCCCCTCACTCCCACTCCAGAACACCGTCGCCCGGTACTCGCCGGCCTTGCCGGCACCCAGCCCGGGGCGTCGGACCGAGACGGACAGGTCGAGCGCCACGGTCTCCGTGACCGCCAGCGCAGCCAGGCGACAGGTGAGGGTGATGGTGTGGTCGGTGGAGACGAACCTGCTGCAACCCCTGGGGAGCGGGGTGACGTCGAACCCTGCCGGGAGGTACACCCTCACCTGCGGTTCCGTGGCTGGCTGCGGTCCTTGGTTACCGACGGTCAGGCGGAGGACGCCCTCTGCCTGATCATCGTCCACCCGGGCGAGTCGCAGCTCGCCGCCGCTGATCGCCAGGTCGGTGATCCGCGGGTTGGCCGGGAAGGCGGTGGGCCCGCCCGACTGGACGAAACGCTCGCCCGACCAGGAGTAGGCCCGCCATTGGCGCTGCGCGAGGCTGTCCGGGATGCCGTCGCTCGAGAAGTCGACCACCTCCGCCTCCACGGCGGAACCGGCCGGCCGGATCCGGCGGATGCCCGCGATGTCGCCGGTCTCGGCGACCACCAGGCCCGTCGTCACGATGGCGCCGGACCGGTCCCGGTCGAACGCGAGCACCCGTGACTCGCTCATCTCCAGCCCGCTGCAGTTGATGAGCGCGGCCGTCTCCTGCGCCCCGTCGCGGTCCAGGTCGGCGTGGACGACCTGGAGAATCCTGACCTGGAGTTCCGCGTCGGGCGAGAGCCGGGCGCGGCCGTCGGAGAACCGGACCCGTCCCGCCGGGCAGTGCTCCCGCAGGTACGCCGGCCAGGCCGGCAGGTCGAGGGTGCTGTTTCCGAGTTCTCGCTCACCGACGCGCCCATCCGGCGGCGGCGCGGCGGGACTCGACGTCGCCGACGGGCTCTCGCAGCGAATGGCGAACGCGCTGTCGCAGATCGACGGGGTGGGTGCCGTGGTGGCGGGCGAGGTGGGCGTGGGGGTCCCGGCCGGCGGCGCCGGAGGCTCCCGGTCGAGCCAGGTGCCGGCGAACGCCGGAGTGGCCACCAGCACCGCCGCCAGCACGCCGGAGGCGACGACCCGGGTCGTACGGCGCCGGCGGGCGACCTGGCGTGCTGCCGCGACGCCGGGCGGTACCACCAGCGGGCCGCCGGAGGTGTAGGCGGCGAAGCGGTCGTCCAGGTTCGGTGAAGTGTCGTGCTCAGACATGGGGCTCCTCCGTCCGCGAGTCGGAGAGGGCGGTGGCGAGCGCGGTGCGGCCCCGGTGCAGCCAGGACTTCACCGTCCCGGGGGCGACCCCCTCCTGGTCGGCGATGTCGGCGATGCTGAGGTCGGCCACGTGGAAGAGCACGACGGCTCGCCGCTGGGTCTCGGGCAGGGTCGCGAGGGCGCGGGCGAGCGCGACCCGTTCCGGACCGGGCCCCTCGACCACTTCTTCGCGATGGAACCTCGCGTGGGCGCGGGCGGCCCGCAGCCGGCGCCACCGGTTGCGCACCACGTTCATGGCGACGGTGCGGACCCAGGCCGCCGGGCGGTCGTACCGGACCAACCGGTCCCACCGGGTCCAGGCGCGGCTGAACGCCTCCTGCACGGCGTCCTGCGCCTGGCCGATGTCGGCTGTGTACGCGTACAGCTGGAGCATCAGCGGTTGGAAGTTCGCCGCGTAGAACTCCTCGAAGCTGTCGCCCACGCCCCCCGTGGCCGTGGGTGACCGCTTTTCCCGGACGTCGCCGGGGTCGTGCTCCCGCACCATCACGATGGCGCCTCCCCTGCTGCTCGGCCGCTGGTCGCGGCTCTGCCCAGCACACCCCGGGTGGACGGTGCAGGTTGCAGCCGATCGAGTGTCGCCTTCGCGTCAGCGGCGGGGAGTGACCGTGGCGAGCAGTTCGGGCATGCGGCGGTCCAGCACGTCGCCGGCCAGGTACGCGCCGAGCAGCGCGGCGCCCAGGCCGTACGCCGCGCCGACCGGCAGGGCCAGCCAGAGCCAGACGTCGCCGAGCAGCCCGGCGGCCACCACCATCGGCACCGCGGCGACCGCCGAGGCGAGCATGGACAGCAGGGTGAGGAAGCTCTTCGCCACCCCGGCGCCGCTGTTCAGCGCGAACGGGTTGCTCGTCTCCGGCAGCGAGTACGCCCCGAGCACCGAGACGAAGGTGTTGACGGCGAGCCCCGCGCCGTAGGTGGCGATCAGGGTGCCCGCCATCAGCCCGATCCAGCCGGGCTCGCCGAGGACCACCGCCACGACCACGGAGATCACCGCCAGCATCGGCAGCAGGTAGATCGAGAACGCGGCCATCCGGGCGCGCAGCTCCATCTGCCCCGGCACGCCCGCCACCACGTTTGCGGCGTACGCGCTGCCGTCGAAGCCGAACTGGTTGGCCAGGGTGACCGCGGCGAGCAGGCCCACGAAGAGCATCGACAGGCTGACCAGCACCGGCGACGCCGCGTCGGGGACGGTGAACCCCTGCTCCGCCCCCACGCTGAAGCCCGAGCCGCCGAGGTTGACCATGACCGGCACGAAGAGGCCGACGACCGCGACGGTGATCAGGTTGGCCCGCCGCCGGGCGTCCCGCCACCAGTAGCGGGCCTCCCGGGCGACCAGCGCGCCGAACCGGTCCCGGCGGGCCCAGCCGACCGCGCGCGGGAAGAGTTGGGCGACCGCCCCGCCTGCCACGCCGCGTCGGTCCCGGGCCGGGCCGGCGCTGGCCGCACCCACCATGGCCGACTCGAGCGAGCGGGACCACCAGGCCAGCAGCGCGACGATCGCCGCCGCCGTGATCAGCAGCTTCACCGGCGCGGCCCAGGCGCGGCCCTCGGCCACGTCGATGCCGGCCGTCCAGGGGGCGCCGAACGGCGTCCAGCCGATCACCTCGGCCACGCCGTCGAGCCGGTCCCAGTTCGCGTCCCCGAGGGCGGCGACGCCCGCGAGTTGCAACGGGCCGAGCAGTGCGGCGAGCACGGCGAGCAGCACGGCGGCCAGGTCACGGACCCGGCGGGACCGCAGCGCCGTGGCGAACGCGCTGGTGACCGCCCGGGCCCCCGCGACGCAGAGCAGTAGCCCGGCGACCACCCCGACCGACATCACCGCGGCGGCGGACCAGCCGCCGAGCGCCCCGGCGGTGACCACCAGCCCGGAGAGGGCCAGCAGCACCGCGAGCGTGGGGACGCTGACGAAGGCGGCGGCGAACAGGCCGGTGACCAGCGTGCGGCGGGGCAGCGGCAGCAACGCGAACCGGGCCGGGTCCAGCGTCTCGTCCACCCCGAAGAAGACCAGCGGCAGCAGCAGCCAGCCGAGCACGGCCAAGCCGCCGCCGAGGGAGGCGACCATCAGCGCGTAGCGGCCCCCGTCGGCCAGGCCCGGCGCGGCGAAGAGGAAGAAGCCGGTGCCGCCGAGCCAGAGGCCGGCCAGCACGCCGGCCACGAAGAGGCCGACCCGCCAGCTCTGGCCCCGGAAGTTGTTGCCCATCACCCGCAGCTTGAGCCGGACGAAGTGCCGGGCGGAGACCCGTCGGACCGCTGTCGCCGGGCTGGTCGGGTGCGTCACCGCGACAGCCACGCCAGCTCCTCACCGGTCGCCGTGCGGCCGCCGACCACCTCGACGAAGACCTGCTCCAGCGGCCGGCCACCGCGCACCTCGTCGATGGTGCCGACCCGCTTGATGGTGCCCGCCGCCAGGATCGCCACGTGCGAGCAGAGCCGCTCGACGACCTCCATGACGTGGCTGGAGAAGACGACCGTCCCGCCCCCGGTCACGTACCGGTGCAGGATGTCCCGGATCAGCGCGGCCGACACCGGGTCGACCGCTTCGAAGGGCTCGTCCAGCACGAGCAGCCGGGGCCCGTGCAGCAGCGCGCAGGCCAGGCCGATCTTCTTCTTCATGCCGGCGGAGTAGTCGACCACCAGGGTCCGCCCGGCGTCGCCGAGCGCGAGCACGTCCAGCAGCTCCGCCGCCCGCTGGTCGACCACCGCCGGGTCCATGCCCCGCAGCAGGCCGTGGTACGCGAGCAGCTCCGCGCCGCTGAGCCGGTCGAAGAGGCGTACGCCGTCCGGCATCACGCCGAGCAGCTGCTTCGCGGCCACCGGGTCGGCCCAGACGTCGTGCCCCAGCACCCACGCCCCACCGGCGTCGGGCCGGAGCAGGCCGACCGCCATGGACAGGGTGGTCGTCTTGCCGGCGCCGTTCGGGCCGAGCAGGCCGTAGAAGGAGCCGGCCGGGACGTCCAGGTCGACACCGGCCACCGCGACCTTGCCGTCGAACTGTTTGGCCAGGCCACGGAGGGAGAGAGCCGGGTGCTCAGCAGTCATGGGTCCGACCGTATCCGGCGTCGGCCGGCCACCGGTCCGGCCGCAGGATGATCCCCCGGTCATCCCCGAGGCGTACCCGGGGCGTGACGGCGGTCGCTCACAGCCGCAGCGCCTCCGGCGCGTGCAGCCGGAGCATGGTGGCCCCGACGTCGGCCGGAGCCCGGCGGCGGGTCGCCACGGACACCGCCACCATCACGGTGAAGGCCAGCGGCACCGTCCACGCGGCCGGCTGCGCGGTGAGCGTGGCCGGCCAGCCGGACAGCGGCGGGCCGAGCACGGTGACCAGCACCGCCCCGACCGCAGCCCCGCCGCCGACCAGGATCCCGGCGGCGGCGCCGAGGTCGGTCAGCCCGCGCCACCAGATGCCGAGCACCAGCAGCGGGCAGAAGCTGGACGCGGCGACCGCGAACGCCAGCCCGACCACCTGGGACACGTCCAGCCCGGCGAGGTTGAGCGCGAGCACCGCCGGCACGCCGCCGGCGATCACCGTGGCCAGCCGGAACCCGCGGACCGAGCCCCGGCCGAGCACGTCGGTCGAGATCACCCCGGCGACGCTGGTGAGCAGCCCGGACGAGGTGGACAGGAAGGCCGCGAACGCGCCGGCCGCGACCAGCGCGGCGAGCAGCCGCCCGGTGGCCCCGTCGCCCAGCGCGGCGCCGGGCAGCAGCACCACCACCGCGTCCGTCTGGCCGGTGACCAGCAGTTGCGGGGTGTAGATCCGGCCGAGCACCCCGTAGATGGTGGGCAGCAGGTAGAACGCGCCGACCAGGGCCAGCACCACCAGCGTGGTGCGCCGGGCGGCCGCGCCGTCCGGGTTGGTGTAGAAGCGCACCAGCACGTGCGGCAGCCCCATGGTGCCGAGGAAGGTGGCCAGGATCAGCGAGTAGGTCGCGAACAGGCCCCGGTCGTCGTCCCCGGCGGTGCTCGGCAGCAGCCAGTCGGCCGCGTCGGTGGCCACCCCGGAGACCTCCGGCACCGGGTCACCGGCGGCGAACGACAGCTCGTCGCCGGGGCGTACCTCCCGGATCTGGCCGTCGGGAAGGGTGAGGGTCGCGCGGTGCTCGACCACGACGGTGGTCGCGGTCCGGAACGCCGGCCCGTCGGGCGGGGTCACCGCCGGCCGGGCGTCGGCCTGCCACTGCAACGCCAGGAAGATCGCCGGTACGGCGAGCGCGGTCAGCTTCAGCCAGTACTGGAAGGCCTGGACGAAGGTGATCGCGCGCATGCCGCCGAGCGCCACGTTCGCGGTGACCACCACGGCCACCAGCAGGGCCCCCAGGGGGTACGGCGAGCCGGTCACCGTGGCCAGCGTCAGCCCCGCCCCCTGGAGCTGCGGCACGAGGTAGAGCCAGCCGATGAAGATCACGAAGGCGGTGGCGAGGGTGCGCAGCCGGCGCGAGCCGAGCCGCAGCTCGCAGAAGTCCGGCAGGGTGAACGCCCCGGAGCGGCGCAGCGGCGCGGCCACGAAGAGCAGCAGCGCGAGGTAGCCGGCGGCGAAGCCCACCGGATACCAGAGCACGTCGACGCCGTACTTGAGGATCAGCCCGGCGACGCCGAGGAAGCTCGCCGCCGAGAGGTACTCCCCGCCGATCGCCGCCGCGTTCCAGGTCGGGCTGATCGCCCGCGAGGCGACCAGGAAGTCGGAGGTGGTGCGCGCCAGCCGCAGCCCGTAGAAGCCGATGCCGACGGTGACCAGGGTGACCGCCACGATCGCCGGGACGACGAGATCGTTGCCCACGTCAGCGCTCCGGCCGCTGGACGAGGTCGGTGAAGTCCTGCTCGTTCCGTTCGGCGAGCCGCACGTACGCCCAGCCGACCGCGATCAGGAACGGGAACGAGACCACGCCGAGCAGCAGCCAGGGCAGGTTGACGCCGAGCACGGTGATCCGGCCGACGTCGGGCGCGATGGCGAACAGCCACGGCAACCCGCCGAGCCCGATCGCCACCACCAGGGAGAGCCGCAGGGCCAGCGCGAACTGGGCCCGGACCAACCCCCGGACGAGCGCCTCGCCGACCCGGGTCTGCTGGGCCAACTCAGCGCGGGTGAGCTGCGCCCGGTCCTCCCGGCGGGACACCTCGGCCAGCACGATCCGGGCCCGGGGCTGGGCGGTCGGAGTCTGCCGCGGCACCCCCGTCCGCCCCGGTGTTTCGGGCCGGCCCGACCGGGGCGCCGGGACGGGATCGTCGGCAGCGGCCACCCCGGCAGTCTGGCCCGATCACCGCGATTGTCAAGGGCAGCGGTCGCCCCTGCCACACCCGCCGCGAGCGTCCCAGCCGTGACGCGGTCGCGGCCGTCGCGCCCGCCGCAGCCGGTGTGATGGTGGTCCACACCGGGCTGTGCACAACCTGTGGAGAACGCGTCACCCCTGTGGATAACTCCGTGAGAATGTCTCGATCGGCCGGGGAACCTGCCGCCGCGCTCGTGGGTGGGATAGGTGGAGAAGGGAGGTGACGGTGTCCGACGGCGATCTGATCTCGGAGCTCTACGCCGGGTGTTTCCGCCGGCTCGTGGTGCAGCTCTACGCGGTGACCGGCGACCTGAGCGAGGCGCAGGAGGCGGTCCAGGAGGCGTTCACCAGGGCGCTGGCCGCGCCCCGGCGCTTCGCCCGGCTGGAGAACCCGGAGTCGTGGCTGCGGCGGGTCGCGGTGAACGTGGCCCGCAGCCGGTACCGGCGACGGCGGGTGCTCGACGGGCTGCTGCGCCGGATCGGCCCGCCGCCCGCCGTCGCCGACCGCGCGCCGGAGCACCTCGCGTTGCTGGCCGCGCTGCGCGGGCTGCCCGACGGGCAGCGGCACGCGCTCGCCCTGCACTACCTGGTCGACCTGCCGGTCGACGAGGTGGCGGCGACGCTCGGCGTCTCCGCCGGCACGGTCAAGTCCCGCCTGTCCCGCGGCCGGCAGGCGCTGGCGGCGCTGCTCACCGACGACCGCGACCACGAGTCTCGGCGCGACCGCGACCAGGAGCACGCCGACACCACCGAGACCACGCAGACCGGGAGGGCCGATGTCCGATCGTGAGTTCACCGGGTTCGACGTCGAGACCGTCGCAGACGCCGTCCGTCAGCCGCCGCTCGGCGACCTCCGGCGCGCGGCGCGACTGCGTCGTCGACGCCGGGCGGCCGGCGTCGGGTCGGCGGTCGCGCTGGCGCTCGGCGGTACGGCGGTCGCCCCGTTCACCGGGCACGGGGGCGGGGTGGACTGGGCCGGTCCGGACCCCACCGACCCGCCGGCCGACCCTCGCGTGAGCCATCTGGTCGTGCTCTCCGAGCGGTCGGCGGTGGCGGTGGAGGAAACCGACAACGATTGTCGGCTGAGCTTCACGGCCACCACCGACGCCGGGCGTACCTGGTCGGGCTGGCGCACCAACTACCTCGACGGCCCGTGCAGGTCGGACGCGGAGGGACGCCGCACCTCGGACGTCTGGTTCACCGTGCTCGACGAGCGGCGGTACCTGGTCAGCATCGACGGCAGCCAGGTCGTCTCGCTGGACGCCGGCCTCACCTGGCGGAGTCTCGCGTCGGTGGCGACCGAGGTCCGCGCCTTCCCCGAGAACGCCCGTCCGGCGCGCTGCGCGGGATCCTGCGGGGCGATGCCGCGCCCGCTGGCGGTCGATTCGAGCACCTGGCGGGTGTACCGGCTCACGGACGCGCCCGGGGAGGCCGTGCCGCAGACGGTGGACCAGGCCGATGACGGCGCTCTCTGGCTCATGTCGCCCGCGCCCGACCACGGTGCGCCCCCCTCGGTCGCCCTCAGCGTCGACCGGGGAGCGACCTGGCGCACGTCGACGGTGCCCGAGGGCGTGTGGGCGAGCTCGTTGGTCGCCGTGAGCGCGCAGGAGGCGTACGTGCTGGGCGGGACCATGTCCGCCGACCCGCACGGGGAGCGACCCGCCGGTCCGGCCCGGCTGCTGCACACCACGGACGGCGGCCGGTCCTGGGCGGATGTCGGCACCGACCTCCCCTCGACGGACCTGGTCCGGGGGATCACCCGGGGCGCGAACGGGGCTCTGCTCGTCGGCGACGTGACGCAGGACGGCGCCACGTCGTTCGTGTGGATCAGCCGGGACGGCGGGCGGCACTTCAGCCGGAGCACGCGGACCGGCAACGAGGGCACGTCGTTCGGCACGTCCCGGGGACTGGTCTGGCTGGCCGATCGGGAGGACCCCACCGACGCCAACTCGGTCGTCGTCCACATCAGTGCCGACGGTGAGAACTGGAGCCGGCTGACGTTGCCCCGGTGAGTGGAGGCGGGACGGCCGGGATACCCACCCGGCCGTCCCGCGACCGTCAGCCCAGCCCGACGCGCTCCGGGCGGGCGGTGGCGGAGCCGAGCCAGGTGTGCGGGTTGCCGTACCAGCACCAGCCGAGCTTCGGCGCGCCCTGGCTGATCCAGATCGCCGGCACCCGCCTGTCGCCGCAGCGGGAGCCGACCAGCGAGAAGCACTTGTTCTTGGCCAGCGCCTCCGGGTGCAGCGTGACGAAGGCGAGCCCCTCGTCGATGGAGAGCGGCAGCCGGCCCTGGCCGGTGATCACCTCCATCGCGGCGGCGGGGGCCAGGTTCAGCGTCTCCTCGCCCCGGTCGACGTCGAAGAGCAGGTACGCCGGTCCGTCCGGCACCTCCAGCTCCTTGATCGGGTCGAACTTCGGCAGGTCGCCGTCGGCGTAGTGCCGGTCGACGACGCCCGGCTTCCGCTTGCCGGCCAGCGTGGTCAGCGCGACGCGCGCCTCCACCGGCACCAGGTCGCGGGTGATCACCAGCAGGAACGGCACGCGCCCCTCGGTCGGCGCGGGCAGGCCCGCCGCCCCGGCGACGGCCGCCGCCCGCAGCGGGGCGACGAGGGCACGGAAGGCGTCCTCGGTCAGTTCGGCCAGGGCCGGGTAGCCCAGCTCCACCAGCCGGTCGAGCTGGCGGTCGAATTCGGTCGCGGCGTCGAACAAGGCGGCCTCCATTTTCGTACGGAGTACCGTACAGCGTACGACAGAGGATCCTTATTCCCGCTCGGCAGCAACTTTCCGACCCGGCCGGCCGGCCGCGTTCAGCGGTTCCAGTCCTGCTTCGCCGCGCGGACCAGCTTGTCCTTCAGCTCGCGGGTGTGCCGTCGGCTCACCGGCAGCTCGGCCGAGTCGACCACCACGACATAGCCGGAGTTGGCCAGCCGCAGCTCGGCGATCAGCTTGAGCTGCACCAGGTACGACCGGTGGATCCGGACGAACCCGGCATCCGCCCAGCGCTCGGCCAGGGTCGCCAGCGACACCCGGACCAGGTGCGAGCCCTCGGCCGTGTGCAGCCGCGCGTAGTCGCCCTGCGCCTCCACCCAGCGCACCGCCGAGCGGGGCAGCATCCGGGTGGTGCCGGCCAGCTCGATCGGGATGGTCGGATCCTCCTCCGCCCGCGCGAGGGCCGCCGGGTGCGACGGCACCACCCGCGCGCCGATCACCCGGCGCAGCGACTCGGCGAGGCGCTCGGCGCGTACCGGCTTGCGGACGTAGTCGGTGGCACCCAGGTCGAACGCGTCCACCGCCCCGTCGTCGTACGCGGTGACGAAGACGATCGCCGGTGGGCGGGCGAACCGGCGCAGCACCCGGGCCAGCTCCATACCGTCCAGCCCGGGCATCCGGATGTCGAGGAAGACCACGTCCACGTCAACGTCGCGGAGCACCCGCAGCGCCTCGGTGGCGTCCCCCGCCGTGTGCAGCCGGGCCACCCGGGGGTCGGCCCGCAGGTGGTACGCCAGCTCGTCCAGCGCCGGCGGCTCGTCGTCGACCGCCAGCACCCGGAGGAAACCGGACGGGTTCACCCCGCCACTCACGGCGCCACCTCGGTTCGTGACTGCGGGGCTCGCAAACCCGGCTCACTCCTCGCGCTCACGGCGCCACCTCGGTTCGTGGCTGCGGGGCTCGCAAACCCGGCTCACTCCTCGCGCTCACGAGCCCGCCCGTACGCCGGGGTGGAACTTCGGCACCCGCATGCTCACCTTCGTCCCCGAACCGAGGCCCGTCTCGACGACGAGGCCGAAGCCGTCCCCGAAGACCGAGCGGAGCCGCTCGTCGACGTTGGAGAGGCCGACGTGCTGGCCCGGGTCGTCGCCCGGGTCCCCGGTGGCGCCGGCCAGCTCGGCGATGCCGGCGGTCAGCGCGGTCGGATCCATCCCCACTCCGTCGTCCTCCACCGTTATGTGACACTCCGTGCCCGCGTCCCGGGCCTCGATGCTCACCATGCCCGTGCCCGGCTTGCGGGACAACCCGTGCCGGACGGCGTTCTCGACCAGCGGTTGCAGGCAGAGGAACGGCAGGGTCACGGGCAGCACCTCGGGGGCGATCTGGAGGCGCACCTGGAGCCGGTCGCCGAACCGGGCCCGCTCGATGGTCAGGTAGCGGTCGATCGACCGCAGCTCCTCGGCCAGCGTGGTGAACTCGCCGTGCGCCCGGAACGAGTACCGGGTGAACTCGGCGAACTCCAGGATCAGCTCCCGGGCCCGGTCGGGGTCGGTGCGCACGAACGAGCCGATCGCGGTCAGCGCGTTGTAGATGAAGTGCGGGCTGATCTGGGCGCGCAGGGCGCGCACCTCGGCGCGGGCCAGCCGCTCCCGGGAGGAGTCCAGCTCGGCCAGGGCGAGCTGGTTGCCGGCCCAGTGCGCCGTCTCCAGGGTGGCCTGCACCAGGCCGGGCTCCGGCTGGCCGTCGGCGACCGCGACCAGCGCGCCGACCGTACGCCCGTCGGCGCCGGTCAGCGGGGCGACCACCGCGCCGCGCACCGGGCAGTCCACCCGGTCGCAATGCAGCTCCGAGTCGCCGAGCACGGTCGAGCGGCCCGTCGCCACGGCCCGCCGGGCCGCCGCGACCAGTTGGTCGTCGTGGTGCCCGCCCCGCCCGTCCAGGGCGAGCAGCGTGTCCCGGTCCGTCAGCGCCAGCCCGGCCGCCCCCACCAGGGCCCGCAGGTGGCGTACGGCCTTCGCCGCGTTGGCCGCCCCCAGGCCGGCGCGCAGCGGCTCGGCGGCCAGCCCTGCGGTGTGCAACACCTCGTAGGTGGCCCGCTGGGTGGCCGTGGCGATGCCCCGCCGCCCGCGCAGCCGGACCACCGCGAACAGGGCCGCGGCCAGCGCGGTGACCAGCGAGACGACGCCGAAGACGGCCGAGAGGTTGCCACCCACGCAGCGATCCTGGCCCCTGGCGGCCCGCTCGCCAAGGGGTCAGTACGCGCCCTTGCGGGCGAGCACCACCCCGACCGTGCGCCACAGGATGCTCAGGTCGTACGCCAGCGACCAGTTGTCGACGTAGTAGAGGTCGAGCCGGACCGCCTCGTCCCAGGACAGGTCGGAGCGGCCGGAGACCTGCCACAGCCCGGTCATGCCCGGCCGGACCAGCAGGCGCCGACGCACGTCGCCGAGGAAGTCGCCGTCGTCGGCGGGCAGCGGGCGCGGCCCGACCAGCGACATCTCGCCCTTGAGCACGTTGATCAGCTGGGGCAGCTCGTCCAGCGACGAGGCCCGCAGGAAGCGGCCCACCGGGAAGACCCGCGGGTCCTGCTTCATCTTGAACAGCATGCCGTCGGTCTCGTTCTGGTCGACCAGGCTGGCCAGCCGGTCCTCCGCGTCCACGTACATGGTGCGGAACTTCCAGACCCGGAAGGTGCGGCCCTCGTGGCCGACCCGGGGCTGGCGGAAGAACACCGGGCCGGGGTCGGAGAGGCGGATCGCGATCCCGATGGCCAGGAAGACCGGGACCAGCAGCAGCAGGCCCAGCCCGGCGGCCACCCGGTCCATCAGGTTCTTGGCGAGCAGCGCCGGCCCCGACAGGGTGGGCTCCTCGACGTGCAGCAGCGGCAGGCCCTCGATCGGCCGGATGTGCACCCGGGGGCCGGCGATGTCGGTGAGCTGCGGGGCGACGACCAGGTCGACGCCGGAGCCCTCCAGTTGCCAGGCCAGCCGGCGCAGCTCGCCCGGTTCGGCGCTGGCCGAGCCGCAGACCGCGATCGTGTCGCCGCCCACCTCGCGGACGAGGGCAAGGACGTCCCGGCCCGCGTACACCGGGACCGGGGTCTCGATGCCCTTGGCGGCCGCGTAGCCGTCGGTGACATGGATGGCGACCGGCACCAGCCCGGCGGCCGGGTTGCGGGTGACCGCGGTGTAGACCTCCAGGCACTCCGGCAGGGTGCCGACCAGCACCATCCGGTGGCCGGCCTGGCCGATGTTGCGCCGGACCACGTGCAGCACGAAGCGGCAGAGCATCCGGTTCAGCAGGATCAGCAGCAGCGCGGCGAGCAGGGCGGTGCCGACCGTGTAACGGGACAGGTCGGTCTTGGTGGCGAAGGCGAGGAAGGACACCGTCGCCGTGACGGCCACGCCGGCCCGGATGACCCGCTTGTACTCGTCCGGCCCGAGGCCCAGGTAGCGCCGGTCGTAGGCCCGGTTGGCCCAGAGGCTGACCACCCAGCCGAGCGGCAGCAGCACGAACGCCACCGTGTGGAACCACGTCGGATCCTGCTCGGCGTTGTAGAAGCCCGCCCGCGACTGGTCGAACGTCTCGATGGCGATCAGGCTGGCGACCGCGGCGGCCGCGAAGTCGAGCAGCAGCAGGAGGGTGATGTAGGGGCGGTGCCAGCGCGACACCCGGCGGCGGGCCCGGGCCCACGCCGACCGGGGCACGCCGTTGGGGGACGGCGACGCCGGCGGCTGGATCTCGAAGCTGTCGACGTGCCGCACGAGTTTGCTCCGGCCTGTGTTGGTTACCGGGCGCTGGAGGCTTGTCGTCACCTCACCCATGTCCTCCCGCATGACACGTGCCGCTCACTCGCCGTGAGGGCCCGGGTCGCCCACCGTCCCAGTCTCCCACGCGGTGCCGACCCGTACGCCGACCCGAGGGACATTGCGCCGGTGTGGTGCCGCCTGGCGTCTGGCCGGCTCCGCGCCATTTCAGAAGCCGGGGACCGAGCCACTATACCGATGGATTGCGGCCCCGGTAGAGCTCCGACTCCGACCTTCGGAGCGAGAGGGTCGATTCCTCTCCGTAGTGGGCAAGTGTCGTCACTCACCGTACGAGCCGGGACAACCGACGGTCAGCGAGGGGCTTGCCGCCGGTCTGACAGGTGGCGCAGTACTGGAGGCTGGAGTCGGCGAACGAGACCTCGCGGACGGTGTCGCCGCAGACCGGACAGGGCTGCCCGGTCCGGGCGTGCACCTTCAGTCCCGAGCGCTTCTCGCCCTTCAGCTCGGCCGCCTTCTGCCCGACCGACCGGCGCACCGCGTCGCCGAGCACCTCCCGGGTGGCCGCGTGCAGGGCCGCGAGCTGGTCGTCGGTCAGCCGGTTGGTCAGCGCGAACGGCGACAGCTTCGCCGCGTGCAGGATCTCGTCGGAGTACGCGTTGCCGACGCCGGCCAGCACCGTCTGGTCGGTGAGCACCCCCTTGACCTGGCCCTTGCGGCTGCGCATCCGCTCGGCGAAGGTGGCCGGGTCGGCGGTGAGGGCGTCGGGGCCGAGCCGGGCCACCCCGGGCACCGTCGCCGGGTCCGTGACCAGGTAGACGGCGAGGCTCTTCTGGGTGCCGGCCTCGGTCAGGTCGAAGCCGGAGCCGTCGTCGAGGCGTACCCGCAGGGCGACCGGGCCCTTGCCGGGGCGCAGCGGGGCGGCGGACGGGAACGCCTCCCGGTAGTGCAGCCAGCCCGCCCGCGCCAGGTGCACCACCACGTGCAGGTCGCCGTCGAGCACCACGTCGAGGAACTTGCCGTGCCGGCGGGCGTCCACCACGGCCCGCCCGGCCGCAGCGGTCGGTGCCGGGTCGTACGTCTTCAGGGCGCTGATCGCGGCGACCTCGACCCGGTCGACGCGCCGCCCCACCGCGCGCTCGCGCAGGTAACCCGCGAGCGCCTCAACCTCCGGTAGTTCGGGCACCAGCCAACGGTAGCCTTCTTTCCCGTGAGAATCGTGGTGGCGCACAACCGGTACCGGGAAGCCCAGCCGTCCGGTGAGAACACGATCGTCGACGTGGAGATCGCCCAGCTGACGGCGGCCGGCGTCGAGGTGCTGCCGTTCATCCGCAGCTCGGACGAGATCCCGACGATGCCGAAGTCGGCCAAGGCGCTGCTGCCGATCTCCCCCATCTGGGCGCCCCGCGCGCAGGAGGACCTGAGCCGGCTGATCACCGAGCACCGGCCGGACGTGCTGCACCTGCACAACCCGTACCCCCTGATCTCGCCCTGGGTGGTGCGGACCGCGCACCGGCACGGCGTGCCGGTGGTGCAGACGGTGCACAACTACCGGCAGGTCTGCTCCTCCGGGCTCTACTTCCGGGACGGGATGATCTGCCAGGACTGCCGGGGCCGGGCGCTGGGCGTGCCGGCGATCGTGCACCGCTGCTACCGGGGCTCGCGGGCGCAGAGCGCGCTGATGGCGACCACGCTGGCCGTGCATCGCGGCACGTGGCGCTCGGTGGACCGGTTCATCGCGCTCACCTCGGCGGTCGCCGACCACCTGAGCGACTACGGCATCCCGGCCGGGCGGATCGTGGTCAAGCCGAACGCGATCCCCGACCCGGGCCGCCCCGCCCCGCTGGGCGAGGGGTTCCTCTTCCTCGGCCGGCTCTCCCCGGAGAAGGGGCTGGACCTGCTGCTGGACGCCTGGCGACGACACCCGGACGGGGCCCTCGGCCCGCTGCGCATCGCGGGCGACGGCGAGCTGCGCCCGCTGGTGGAGGCGGCGGCCGCGGACCGGGCGGACGTGACCTTCCTCGGGCCGCTGGACCGGGCGGGGGTGCGCGCCGCGCTGGAGGCGAGCGCGGTGGTGCTGGCCACCTCGACCTGGCACGACGTGCTGCCCACCGTGATCATCGAGGCGCTCGCCGCCGGCCGCCCGGTGCTCGGCACCGCGCTCGGCGGCATCCCCTACCTGGTCGGCGCGGACGCGCCCCGCGAGCCGGCCGGCACCGGACCGGCCGCCGTCGCCTCCGCCGTCGCCGGGGACGGGCCGACGCCCGGGCCCGCGTCCCTGCCGGCGGGTGTGCGGCGGGGCGAGGCCGGCTGGGTGGCGCCTCCCGAGCCGGCGGCGTTGGCCGCCGCCCTGCCGGTGGCCGCCGCCGGGGCCGCGGGGCTGGCGCCGGCCGCCCGGCTGCGCTACGAGCGCACCTTCCATCCCGACGTGGTCACCAAGCAACTCCTCGACATCTACGCCGGTGTCCTGCGCACCGGCACGCCGGCCGGTCGCTGAGCCGGCCGGCCCTCGGTCGGCTTCCGAGGCTGCCGGCCCTCAATCGGCCGCAGAACCGCCGTCGCTCCGGTGGGACGCGGACCGTGCCGACGAGCCATTCGACCGTCGCTCCGCGTGACTGTCCGTCAGGGAGCGGCTTGCTTCACTGAGCGTGATTGCATTCGCTCTCGCGCGATGTCCAAAATATCGCCTTAAGTGCCACGATAACGGAGGGTAACTGCCCCGCCGGTGTTCGGTGTCGGATGCCCGGTGCCGGGTGCCAGGCCGGGTGGTGGTGGCAGCCGGGCGGACCGGGGAGTGGTCGGATGTTCCCCTCAGCGCAGCGAGGCGCGGGCGGAGAAGGCGATGCTGGCGAGCAGGAAGCCGCCGTTGACGATCGTGAAGGCGACCATCACCCAGAGGGCGAGGGCGGGGGCGAACATCAGCACCAGGCCGGCGGCGAAGATCACCGCGCCGTAGTCGCGGACCAGCTTCACCAGGCGTACGGGCAGCGAGGTCGAGGTGACCATGCTGGCCGCGTTCGGGCCGGCCTGCATCACCGAGGTGACCAGGTTGACCATCCAGGTACCGGCGAAGATCGCGACGAGCCAGCTCGGCGTGGACGGCTCCTGCGCCACCGCCGTCGCCGCCAGCGCGGCGACGAGGGCGATCTGGGCGGCCACGTCGCAGAGCACGTCGACCCGGGCGCCGGCCGCGCTGCCCTGCCCGGTCACCCGGGCGAGCTGACCGTCGGCACAGTCCAGGGCGTACGCGACCTGCCAGCCGACCAGGGCGAGCAGCCCGACCGCCCAGGCCGGCACGTCGCCCGCGGCGACCCGGCCGGCGAGCGCGACCACGGTGACCGAGGTGGCCAGGCCGAGCACCAGGTTGGTGATGGTCAGCGCGGTCGGGCGCAGCCCGAGGCGTTGGGCGACGAGCGCGAAGACCGCGCCCAGCCACTGGCTGACCGATTCGCTGAACAGGCCGCCACCCCGGTTCACCCGGTGGAAGTCGGTGACGGTGGGGCGGGGCTCAGCCAAGGTGGTCGCGGATTGCACCGGCGTAGTCTGCCAGCCGCTCCCGGATCTCGGTAGGCGACATCGCCAGGTGTTCGAGGATGGTGTAGCGGTCCGGCCGGGTACGCGGCGCGAAGTCGACCGCCTCGACGAACTGCTCGTCGGTGAGCCCGAGGCCCGCCGGGCCCGTCGGCAGCCCGTGCCGGTGCAGGCAGCGGGCCAACTGCCCGAACCGCTCCAGGTCGCCCCGGAGGAACGTGCAGAACAGCGCGCCGACCCCGGCCTGCTCGCCGTGCGAGCCGGTGCCGGGGAAGAGCCGGTCGATCGCGTGCGAGATCTCGTGGTCGCCGCCGCTCGCGGGCCGGCTGGAACCGCAGATCGACATCGAGATGCCGCCCAGGATCAGCGCCTCGGCCAGCGTGGTGAGGAAGCCGTCGTCGGTGATCTTCCCGGGGTGGTTGATCAGCGCCTCGGCGCCCGTCCGGGCCAGGGTCACCGCCAGGCCGTCGATCGGCTCGCCGCGCACCTGGTGGGCGAGTTCCCAGTCGGCGCAGGCGCTCAGGTTGCTCACCGCGTCGCCGATGCCCGCCTGGGTCTGCCGGTCCGGCCCGTGCTCCACGAAGTCCAGGTCGACCATGACCGCGATCGGGATGTGCACGCCGTAGGAGCCCTTGCCGCCCTCGTGGGTCAGGGAGGCCACCGGCGAGGCGATCCCGTCGTTGGCCAGGCTGGTCGCCACGGTCACCATCGGGATGCCGTACCGGCTGGCGGCGTACTTCGCGGTGTCGATGGTCTTGCCGCCGCCGATGCCGACCACCGCGTCGTAGTTGCGGCGGCGGAGCTGGTCGCCCAGCTCGTTGGCGGAGTCGAGGCTGCCCCCGGCCACCGTGAACACGTCGGCCGAGCCCAGGGTGGGCCGGCACAGCTCGACGATCCGCTCGCCCTGCCCCGGCCCGACCACCACCGCCACGTCCCCGCCGGCGGAGATCCGCCGGTCGGCCAGGAGCGGCCCCAGGTCGGCCACCGCCCCCCGCCGCACCTCGATCGCGAGCGGGGTGTTGACGGTACGGGCTAGTAGCGGCACGCGATCTCCCGCGCGCGGGCCAGGTCGGCGTGGTTGTCGACCTCGACCCAGGAGACGTCCCCGATCGGCGCCGCCCGCACCTCACCGCCCCGGTCGGCGAACTCCTGGTAGCCGTCCTCGTAGTAGAGGTTCGGGTCGCGCCGCCAGGTCGCCTCCAACGCGTCGGCGAGGGCGTCGGCCACCTGCGGCTCGATCAGCGTCGCGCCGATGTACTCCCCGTACGCCTCGCCCGGGTCCATGATCTTGGTGATCCGGGTGAGCTGGCCGGCCGCGTCGAAGGTGGTCTTCATCTCCTCCTCGGCCAGCGCCTTGATCGTGTCGACGGCGAGCAGGATGCCCGGGCCGCGCTCGGCCAGCAGGGTCTTCTCCACGCTCACCGGGTGCACGGTGTCGCCGTTGACCAGCAGCACGCCCCGGGCGAAGTGCTCCCGGGCCAGCCAGAGCGAGTACGCGTTGTTCCACTCCTCGGCCTTGTCGTTGTGCACCAGGGTCAGCGTGACGCCGTACCGCTTCTCCAGGTCGGCCTGCCGCTCGCGCACCGCGTCGGCCGCGTAGCCGACCACGATCACGATCTCGGTGAGCCCCACCTCGGCCAGGTTCCGCAGCGCGATGTCCAGGATGGTGGTGTCACCGTCCACCGGCACCAGCGCCTTCGGCAGGGTGTCGGTGTACGGGCGCAGCCGGCGCCCCGCCCCGGCCGCGAGCACCATCCCGATCATTGAGGCGTCCTCCCTCGTACGACTCCCGGTCACCGCTGGAGGATAGCGCCGCGTGACTGCGCCGCTGTGGCCAACCGGGTCAGCCGGGCAGCGCCGCCAGGTCCGCCAGCATCGCCAGCCGCTCCTCGGCGGTCAGCACGGCGTACGGGCCGGCGGCCCGCCGGTCGGTCTCCAGCTCGATGGCGAGCTGCTCCGGCCCGGGCGGCAGGGCGGCGACGCTCGCCGCGGTGTGCCCGGCGGCGGTCCAGGCGGCGGCGTGCGCGTCGGCCCGGTGGTAACGCAGCGTGCCCAGCCGGTTGAGCAGCAGCACGCCGGGCGGGGTGCCGTCCGGCTCGTACGGCGGCGCCATCGCGGCGAACGCGGCCCCGTCGTCGGCGTCCTCGTCCTCGGCGAGCACCAGCGCGTACGCGAGCACCCGGCCGAGCGCCTCCACCAGCCGGAGCACACGGTCGTCGTGCCCGGCCCAGAGTTCCTCGGTCACCTCGGCGTGCACCTGCCAGATCTCGGCGAGGAAGGCCAGCCCGCGTTCGGTGGCGGAGAGCCCGCCGTCGGGGCTGCGGTGGATCATCCCGTACGCCACCTGCTTGTCCAGGGCCCGCCGGCAGTCGGCCGGATCCCGGTAGCGGGTGACCGCCGCGAACCCGGCCTCGTCGACCGTCCCGCCGGGCGCCGCGAGGCGGGTGCGGAACTCCAGCAGGAAGCCGGTGGCCGCCGGCCCGCCGTACCGCTGGCTCAGCTCCGCGCCGCCACCGCCGCGGCCGGCCAGCATGCCGGCGACGAAGGCCCGGTCCACCGCCGGGGCGACCAGGCCGGCGAACCGGTGCGGCGCCAGCTCGACGGTGTCGTTCACAGACCGATCGAACGCAGGGCGGCGAAGGCTTCCTCCGCGATCCGCCGGATCAGGCCGTCGTTGACGTCGCGGTGCTCGTCGAGCAGGTCGACCTCGTCGGCGGCGAGCCACCGGAACTCGGTGTGCTTGCCCGCCTCCAGCGTCGGCCGGGCGAGGTCGCCGTCGACCCGGACCAGCCAGTCGCTCTCGATCCGCTCCAGGCCGTCGTCGGCGACGTAGCGGTACTCCCCGACGTGGCCGAGCACGTGCGACACCGTCCAGCCGGTCTCCTCGGTCACCTCCCGGCGCAGCGCGTCGTCCACGTCCTCGCCCGGTTCCAGGTGGCCGCCGACGATGTCCCAGCAGTTGGGAAAGATGCGACGGTCGGGAGACCGTCGCTGGACGAAGAGGCGGCCCTCGTCGTCGACGATCAGCGCGCCGGCGCAGCGCAGAGGCTCGGTGGACACGCCACGACAGTAGCGAGCGGTCGGGCGTCGCGGCGATGCCCGGTCTTGTCCCGGAAACATCCGGAGCGGACCATGTCCCCTACCGGATGCCACCGTCCCACAGGGGTGATGCGTGATGCAGGTACGGGAAGCGATGTCCAGCGAGGTCCTCGTGGTCGGCCCGGAGCACACGCTCCGTCAGGCGGCCCGGATGATGTCGGCCCGCGGCGTCGGGTCGGCGGTCGTGATCGATCCCGACTCCGAGGGAATCGGCATCATGACCGAACGCGACGTGCTCAAGGCCATCGGCGCCGGCCTGGACTGCGACGTCGAGCGGACAGGCGCCCACCTCACCTGGGACGTGGTCTACGCCGGGCCGGAGTGGACGGTGGAGGAGGCCGCCGCCGCGATGGCCCGGGGCGGCTTCCGGCACCTGGTGGTGCTCGACGGGCGCGAGGTGGCCGGCGTGATCTCCGTACGCGACATCATGCGGGTCTGGGCGGCCAGCCGGATGGTCGACGCGAGCTGAGCGGCCGAGCCGGCACGGGTGTGGCCCGGCCGATCGACGGGTAGGGATTCCCTGCGGGCGCGGGCGGGCCGCGACCCCGCGGGGAGGTCCTCATGCGCGGCGCGTGCGGCGCGGGAGGGTCTCGGCCTGGCGGTCCTACTTCGACCGGGGCCAGCTCATCGCGGCGCTCGGGCTGCACGTGGACGGGCTTTCCCGCGAGGCGCAGCACGACCCGCTCGGCCTTCCGGTCTGATCTGCCACCGACCGGTTGACGCGGGTCACCCGTCCCGGTGGCTCAGGATGCGGACATCGCCGTGCCGTCGGCGCGCACCCCACCGCCTTCCGTACGCTGAACAGCCATGACCGCCGAGCAGCTGATCTCCTTCGCCCGTGGCGCTCCCTCGCTGGACATCGTCGATGTCGAGGGGCTCAAGGCCGCCGCCGTCCGCGCGTTCGACGCCGACCCCGCCGGGGTGACGGCGTACGGCACCTCCGCCGGCTACCTCCCGCTACGGAAGTGGATCGCCGAGAAGCACGGGGTCTCGGCCGACCAGGTGCTCATCACCAACGGGTCGTTGCAGGCCGACGCGTTCCTCTTCGACCACCTGGTCCGCCCCGGCGACGCGGTGGTGGTGGAGCGCCCGACGTACGACCGGACCCTGCTCAACCTCCAGCGGATGGGTGGCGACCTGCACGGCATCTCCGTCCAGCCGGACGGCCTCGACACCGCCGAGCTGCGCAAGCTGCTGGAGTCCGGGGTGCGCCCCCGGCTCGCGCACGTCATCCCGAACTACCAGAACCCGGCCGGCGTGACGCTGAGCCTGGAGAAGCGCCGTGAGCTGCTCGACCTCGCCGCCGAGTACGAGTTCACGATCTTCGAGGACGATCCGTACGCCGACATCCGGTTCCGGGGCGAGGCGCTGCCGTCGATGCTCTCGCTCGACACCCGCAACGTCGTGGTGCACGCCTCCAGCTTCACCAAGACGGTCTGCCCGGGGGTACGGGTCGGCTACCTGGTCGGCCCGGCGGACCTGATCGCCGACATCGCGAAGAAGGCGACGAGCCTCTACATCTCGCCCGGCATGGTCTCCGAGGCGATCGTGCACCAGTTCTGCGTCTCCGGCGACATCGAGCGCTCGATCGAGACGGTGTGCGCCGCACTCGGCGAGCGGGCCCGGGTGCTGGCCGAGTCGCTGCGCCGGCACATCCCCGAGGCCCGGTTCGTGGAGCCGGACGGCGGCTACTTCCTCTGGGTCGAGCTGCCCGAGGACGTCGAGGTCGACAGGCTCGCCCCGGCCGCCGCCGAGCGCGGCGTCGCCGTGGTCAAGGGCAGCGACTTCGTGGTCGACGGCGGGCGGCACGCCCTGCGGCTGGCGTACTCGGCGGTGACCGCCGACCGGATCGACGAGGGCGTCCGGCGGCTGGCGGAGGCCATGGCGGCCGTACGGGGCTGATTTTCTGTCGGATTTCTGACAGTGCAGCGATACCGGCCGTCCCGGGACTCCCGCCGGGGCGGCCGGTGGCCCACAATGCTGCGAGCGTCACTCACCACGTAGCGCAACTCACCGTCCGGCGCCGGCCCACGCCGCGCCCGACGACGAGCCCGACCCGGCCCCCGCCGGGCGGCACGCGGAGCGACGCGAGCAGCACAACCCCCGCCCCCAAGGGTGCCGGGTGGGCCGTGTCGTCCCCTCACCCCCCTGATGCGGCCCGGCCCGCCCGGCGCCACCACGGTCGATCGTCACCGCCCGTGACCGTCGACGGCGGCGTACCCTGCTAGCCGCGGCAGCGCGTGGGGAGGGGGCGTGATGACGGACCGGGGGCAGCGGGGACGGACGGCCTCGCCGAACGGCGGGCGGGTGCTCAGGCCCCGGGACTGGGCGGCGCCCGTGCGGGCGATGACCCGCCGACTCAACCCCGACGGCCTCCAGGCTCCCTCGACGCCGGCCGGCCCGCAGCGCAGCGCGGTGGTCGACTGCGCCCTCTACGTCGACGGCCGGCGGCAGCCCGGCGACTGGCGGTACGCCGACGCGCTCGCCGCGGCCCGCCGCGAGGAGAACGGCTTCGTCTGGCTCGGCCTGCACGAACCGGAGCTGGCCGAGATGACCGCCATCGCCGCCACCTACGGCCTGCACGAGCTGGCTGTCGAGGACGCGGTCAAGGCGCAGCAGCGCCCCAAGCTGGAGCAGTTCGGCGAGGTCAGCTTCCTGGTGCTGCGGACCGCGCGCTACTGCGAGCACGCCGAGCTGACCGAGAACTCCGAGGTCGTCGAGACCGGCCAGGTGATGCTCTTCATCGGGCCGAACTTCCTGATCAGCGTCCGGCACGGGGACGCCTGCCGGCTGGCCCCCGTCCGGGCCGACCTGGAGACGAAGCAGGACCTGCTGCTCCACGGGCCCTGGTCGGTGGCGTACGCGGTGACCGACCGGGTGGTGGACATCTACCTGGAGGTCGCCGACCGGCTGGAGGACGACCTCGACACGCTGGAGGCCGAGGTGTTCGACCGCCAGTCGAGCGGCCGGATCCAGCGGATCTACCAGATGAAGCGGGAACTGGTGGAGTTCAAGCGGGCGGTGGCGCCGCTGCAACGCCCGCTGATGACGCTCACCGCGCAGCTGAACCGGGACGTGCCCGACGAGATCCGCCGCTACTTCCGCGACGTGCAGGACCACCTCAGCCGCACCGTCGAGCAGGTCAACTCCTACGACGACCTGCTCAACTCCATCCTCCAGGCCCGGCTGGCCCAGGTCACGGTCGACCAGAACAACGACATGCGCAAGATCGCCGCGTGGGCGGCCATCGCCGCCGTCTGGACCGCCATCGCCGGCATCTACGGCATGAACTTCGACGTCATGCCGGAGCTGCGGATGACGTACGGCTATCCGGTCGTGCTGGCCCTCATGCTCGCGATCTCGCTGGCCCTCTACCGCTGGTTCCGCCGCAACGGCTGGCTCTGACCGGGGGCGGGACGCGGAAGCGCCGGCGGCGCGGGGTGACCCGCTCTGCCGGCGCTTTCCGGGAACTTCGGGGCGTCAGCGGCGCCCGTTGGTCTTGGCGCCCTTGCCAAGCGCCTCGGTCAGGTTGTCCGCCGGGCGGCCCGACACGTCCTTGGCGCCCTCGGCCACCGACGGGACCTTGTCCGTCGGGTGGATCGTCGGCTGCTTGGCGGTGGAGGCGCTGTCGCCGCCGGCCACCGCCGAGCCTCCGGCGCCGGTCGGGCCGCCGGCCACGCTCGATCCCGACATCGTCGAGGCACCGGTCACCGGGGTCCGGACCTCCATCGTCTCCACCTCGTCGCGCATCGGTTCCAGCGTGCGGGTCGGGTCGTACTCGGCCCACTCCCGCTGCTCGCGGCGGCGACGCATCGCCATCGCGGCGACGCCGGCCACCGCGCCGGCCGCGAGGAGACCGGTCAACATGGACCCGCCGCGCCGCGTGTTCTTCTTCCGGGAAGCCTTCATGTTCTTCGCCTTGACCTTCCTGGTGACCGCGGCCTGCTTGGCTGCGGCGGCCTTCCTGCCGGTGACCGCCTTGCCCGCCGCCTCGGCCTGGGCCTTGCGGACGGCCAGGGCCAGCGGTGCGAGCGCGGCGACCGTGGACGCGAGACCGCTGGACGCGCGGTCGCGCACGATGACGGCGGTCGGCGCGACGGCGCTCCGGGCCGCCTGGACCCGCGGGCCGACGGTGGCGCCGGTGCCCTTCGCGGCGTACGTCGCGGCCTGCCTCAGGTGACCGAGGCCCTGGTTCAGCTCCGCCTTGGCCAGCTGCCCCTGAGTCTTACGCCGCCCGATTCCAAACACGGTCCCACCTCCTGGGAGTTGTTCCTTCGTCATCCTCCACCTTCGGATGCCTCCGCACTGCCAGATCGGGCACATGGGAGGATCCGCATGGAACTGACCAACGAGTGAGGAGTACCCGTGGCCGAGGCTGTCTACGCCACCTTGCACACCAACGCTGGCCCGATCCGGCTGGAGCTCTTCCCCAACCACGCGCCGAAGACCGTCAAGAACTTCGTCGACCTGGCCGAGGGCAACCGCGAATACACCGACCCGCGCACGGGCCAGCCGGGCAGTGGGCCGTACTACGACGGCACCATCTCGCACCGGGTGATCAGCGGCTTCATGATCCAGATGGGCGACCCGACGGGCACCGGCCGCGGTGGCCCGGGGTACAAGTTCGCCGACGAGTTCCACCCGGAGCTGCGCTTCGACCGGCCGTACCTGCTGGCCATGGCGAACGCCGGGCCGGGCACGAACGGCTCGCAGTTCTTCATCACCGTCTCGCCGACGCCGCACCTGAACAACCGGCACACCATCTTCGGCCAGGTGGCCGACGAGCAGTCCGCGAAGGTCGTCGACTCGATCGCCAACACCCCGACCGGCCCGAACGACCGGCCGCTGCAGGACGTCGTCATCGAGCGGGTCGAGATCGAGCGCTCCGCTGCCTGAGTCGTCCGCGAGGTACCTTTGCCCACATGACTGAGCGCTCCGAAGGTCGGGACCGGTTGGCGGGCCGCGCGGCCCGCGTCGGCGGGCGGGCGCGGTGAGCGAGTCGCCGCCGGTCACCCCGGTCTGCTACCGGCACCCCGGCCGGGAGACGTACGTCCGGTGCACCCGCTGCGACCGGCCGATCTGCCCGGACTGCATGCGGGAGGCGTCGGTCGGGTTCCAGTGCCCGGAGTGCGTGGCGGAGGGACGTCGTAGCGTGCGGCCGGCGCGCACCGTCTTCGGTGGCGGTGCCGCCGGCCGGCACGGCTACGTCACCAAGGCGCTGATCGCGCTGAACGTGCTGATGATGCTGCTCTCCATCGCCTCGGACCGGGGCGGGGACGCGGCGGTCGGCGGCTCCGGCTTCGGCGGCCTGATGGGCGGCAGCACCCCGCTGACCGACTGGGGCTCGGTGCTCGGCGGCGCGATCTTCCCCGACGGCACGGTCGGCGGCATCGCCGAGGGCGAGTGGTACCGCCTGGTCACCGCCATGTTCCTGCACTACGGCGTGGTCCACCTGCTGCTGAACATGTGGGCGCTGTGGGTGCTGGGCCGGTCGCTGGAGGCCAGTCTCGGGCCGCTGCGGTTCGGCGTGCTCTACCTCGTCTCCGGGCTGGGCGGGAACGTCGCCGCCTACCTGTTCAGCGAGCAGAACCAGCTCACCGCCGGCGCGTCCACGTCGATCTTCGGCCTCTTCGCCGCGCTGGTGGTCATCGAACGCAAGATGGGGCGGGACATCTCCCAGGTGCTCCCCATCCTGGTGATCAACCTGGTCTTCACGTTCACCGTGCCCGGCATCTCGATCCCCGGGCACCTGGGCGGGCTGGTGGTCGGCGGGCTGGTGGCGCTCGTGTTCGCGTACGCCCCACGGTCCCGGCGGACGTTGGTGCAGTTCGCCGGCGGCGCGGTGGTCGTGGCGGCGCTGCTCGGCCTGGCGCTGATCCGCACCGCCGTCATCCTCGGCGGCTGACCGTCCGGCCGGTCGTGCCGCGGGACCGACCGGGCCGTGCGGCGGCCGGCGGCTGACCGCCGCTCAGCGCGGGCGGGCCTCGTGCAGGGCCTCGGCCACGTCGGCGGGCTCGGCGCCGAGGTCGAGGCGGCCGAAGAGGTGCAGCGACTCCCCGGCGTCGATCTCCAGCACCTCGCTGGTCAGGCCCAGCCGGGCGCGGCGGTCCACGGTGACCCGCTCGACGGCCGACCAGGGCAACCGGCGGCGACCCGCGAAGCCCTGGACGACGGTGACCCCCTCCGGGTCGACCGCCAGCCGGACCGGCGCCACCAGGGTCGCGTGCCGCCCAACCGGCCAGCGCGGCGGCCGCGACCACGGCCAGCCCCAACTGGACCGGGTCGCCCTCGTCGAGGAGCAGCGCGAGCGCGAGCAGCGCGACCGCGCCGGCCAGCTTGAGTGCCGGCAGGGTGGCCGGCACCCGCCACTGGTGGACGGTCGGGGACGGGTCTGGGCGCATCCGTCCAGGATGCCAGCGCACCCCGGGGGAGGACGGCGGCCCGCCCAGGACGTAGTATCGGTGGCAGCCGAAGTTACCGGGGAGTAGTCATGAGTGACGCAGTCATCGTCGGCGCGGTACGCACCCCGGTGGGGCGGCGCAAGGGCAGCCTGGCCGCCGTGCATCCGGTCGACCTCTCGGCGCACGTGCTGCGCGCCCTCGCCGAGCGCACCGGGATCGACCCGGCCCAGGTCGACGACGTGGTCTGGGGCTGCGTCTCCCAGGTCGGCGACCAGTCGTGGAACGTCGCCCGCAACGGCGTGCTGGCCGCCGGCTGGCCCGAGTCCGTCCCCGGCACCACGCTCGACCGCCAGTGCGGCTCCAGCCAGCAGGCCCTGCACTTCGCCGCCGCCACCGTGCTCTCCGGCCAGGCCGACCTGGTCGTCGCCGGCGGCGTCGAGTCGATGACCCGGGTGGCGATGGGCTCCAGCGTGGCCGGTGGATCGCCCTTCAGCGACCAGTTGCGCGACCGCTACCGGGGCGTCGAGGGCTTCGCCGAGGACGCGCCGCTGCCGTTCAACCAGGGCGTCGGGGCCGAGCTGATCGCCGAGCGCTGGCGCTTCTCCCGCGCCCAGCTCGACGAGTTCGCCCTCGCCAGCCACGAGAAGGCGGCCGCCGCGCAGGACGCCGGCGCCTTCGACGCCGAGATCGCCCCGGTCGCCCTGGCCGACGGCGGCAAGTTCGCCGCCGACGAGGGCATCCGGCGGGACACCTCGCTGGAGAAGCTCGGCGAGCTGGCCACCCCGTTCCGCCCCGACGGCGTCGTCACCGCCGGTTCCGCGTCGCAGATCTCCGACGGCGCGGCGGCCCTCGCCGTCACCACCAGCGAATGGGCCAGCCGGCACGGCCTGCGCCCGCTGGCCCGGATTCACACCGCCGTGGTCGCCGCCGACGACCCGGTCACCATGCTCACCGCGCCCATCCCGGCCACCGCCAAGGCGCTGCGCCGCGCGGGGCTGGGCATCGAGGAGATCGGGGTGTACGAGGTGAACGAGGCGTTCGCCCCGGTGCCGCTGGCCTGGCTGGCGGAGACCGAGGCGGACGCGGAGCGGCTCAACCCGCGTGGCGGCGCGATCGCCCTCGGCCACCCGCTCGGCGCCTCCGGCGCCCGGATCATGACCACGATGCTCGCCCACATGCGGGACAACAACATCCGCTACGGCCTCCAGACGATGTGCGAGGGCGGCGGCATGGCCAACGCCACCATCGTCGAGCTGCTCTGACGGCGCCCCCGCCGACCGGGGGCGGGGCTACGCCCCGGCAGGCTTGCGCGCCAGCATGAAGCCCTGCGGGGTCGTCTCCGTGCCCTCGCGCTCCTTCACGACCGTGGCCCACAGGTCGAAACCGGCCTCGCGCAGCAGCGCGGCCACCTCCTCCGGTCGCTGTCGGTACCAGTCGGCGCAGATCGGTTTGCCGAAGGCCTCGTCGAGGTGCAGGCGGTCGTCGCCGACCTGGAAGGCGAGCATGAGCTGCCCGCCCGGCGCGAGCACCCGGTGGAACTCGGCGAAGACCTCGGGCCGCCGGTCCCACGGGACGTGGATGACCGAGTAGTAGGCGAGCAGCCCGCCGAGGGAGGCGTCCGGCAGGTCCAGCGCGAGCATCGAGCCCACCTCGAACCGCAGCCGCAGGTACGTCTCCCGGGCCAGCGTGACCATTCCGGGCGACAGGTCGATGCCGAACGCGTCCAGGCCCAGTCGGTGCAGCAGAATCGTGACGCGGCCGGGTCCGCAGCCGACGTCGGCGACGGGACCGTCGCCGTTGGCCTTCACCGCCTCGGCGAAGGCGGCCAGCAGCGCCCGGTCGAGGGGCCTGCCGTCCATGTCCGTACGAAGCCACTCGGTGTAGTCGACGGCCATGGTGTCGTAGGAGTCGCGGGTGGCGGCGAGGAATGAGGCGTCGGGCATGGCGGTGAAGGGTAGCCGTCCCCGCCGACGGTCGTGACGACCATCGCCGGGACCGGCGGGGACGCGTCGAGCGTCGCCGGCCACGGGGTGCGCCGGGGATAAAGGTGTCGCACTGGCGGCGGGGACGGGGCTAGATTCCGCGACGTGACCACTGCCTCCACGCCGTACGCCGACTGGGCCGACCCGCACTGGCGGGACACCGCGCTCGGCTGGGTCGGCGACCAGCTCGGCCGGCACGGCCGGCGGGTCGTCGGGCCGGTCGAGCCCCGGGTCCGGCCGTGGTCCGTCGTCTGGCGGGTGCCCACCGACGCCGGGGACGCCTGGTTCAAGGCGAACAACCCGGGCACCCGGCACGAGGCGGCGCTGCTGGGCGCGCTGGCCCGGCTCGCCCCGGGGCGGGTGCTCGACCCGATCGCGGTCGACGCCGACCGCGGCTGGTCGCTGCTGCCCGACGGGGGCCGCTCGCTGCGCGACGCGCTGGGCGGCGACCGTGACCTGCTGGCCGGCTGGGAGCAGGTCCTGCCGGAGTACGCCGACCTCCAGCGCACGGTCGCGCCCCGGGCCGGCGAGCTGCTCGCGCTCGGGGTTCCCGACCACCGGCCGGAGGTGCTGCCGGAGCTGTTCGAGGCGCTGCTGGACGACGGGGAGTCGCTGCTGCTGGGGGCGCAGGACGGGCTCGACGTCGAGGCGTACGGGCGGTTGCGCGCCCATCGGGACACCTTCGCCGAGCATTGCCGCCGGTTGGCCGACTCGGGCGTCGCGCCCAGCATCCAGCACGACGACCTGCACGACGGCAACGTCTTCGTCGCCGCCGACGGGCACCGGTTCTTCGACTGGGGGGACGCCTCGGTCGCCCACCCGTTCGGCACCCTGCTGGTCACGCTGAACTCGGTCGCGGACGCCTTCGAGCTGCCCGCCGGCGACCCGACGCTGGCGCGGCTGCGGGACGCGTACCTGGAGCCGTGGTCGGACCGGCACGACCGGGCGACGCTGCGCGAGGTGGCCCGGCTGGCCGTCCGCGTCACCCGGGTGAGCAGGTCGCTCTCCTGGCGCCGGGCCCTCATGACGCGGGACGCGGCGCGGGCGCAGTACGCGTCCGCGGTGCCCGGCTGGCTGACGGAGCTGTTCGAGCCCGACCCGGTCTGAGCCCGGACGGACGGCGCGCGGCCGTTCAGCAGGCGTGCAGGGCCCGCCCGCGACACCTCCGGTCCGCCCGGTTCCGGCCACGACCTCGACAGCAGCCGTCGACTGTGGTCAGAATCAGCGGGCCGGCGGCGCGAGTGACGCGTCCGCCCGCCGGCAGTCGGACTCACGGGGACAGATCGGGGAAACGTGAAATCCACACTCTCGCCGGCCGGGCTGCGCCGTGCCGCCCGCCGGACCGTGGCCCTCGCCGCCACCACCGTCGTCGGCACCGGCCTCGCGCTGACAGTCGTCACCGGCCCGGCCCACGCCGCCGTCCCGCCGCAGCCCGGCACCTACACCGGCCTCGGCTTCGACGCCTGCACCGCGCCGACCAGCGCGCAGATGCAGGCGTGGCGCGACCACTCGCCGTACCGGGCGGTCGTCATCTACTTCGGCGGCAGCAGCCGGGGCTGCGCACAGCCCGCGCTGACCCCGGAGTGGGTCGCGGAGCAGACGGCGGAGGGCTGGCACCTCGTCCCGATGTACGTCGGGCTCCAGGCCCCGTGCCTGCCGACCAGCCGGCCGCGCATCGACCCGGCCCAGGCGGCGGCGCAGGGTCAGGCCGAGGCCGACGACGCCGTGGCGCGGGCGGTGGAACTCGGCCTGCCCCGGGAGAGCGTCCTCTTCTACGACATGGAGGACTACGACGGCGGCGACGCCGCCTGCACCACCGCGGTCCTCACCTTCATGAGCGCGTGGACCGCCCGGCTGCACGACCAGGGCTACCTCTCCGGCTTCTACAGCAGCGTGGCCCGGGGCGTCGCCGACCAGGTCGCCGCCTACGACACGCCCGGCTACGTACGCCCGGACTACCTCGACTTCGCGCGCTGGGACAACGAGGCCACGGTCGAGGACCCGACCATCCCGGCCAGCTACTGGATGCCGAAGCGGCGGATGAAGCAGCACGTGGGCCCGCACGACGAGACGTGGGGCGGGGTGACCATCAACATCGACGGCGACTACCTCGACGTCGCCCCGCTGCCGGCGACCCGGTTCGGTGACTTCACCGGCAACGGCTGGGCGGACCTCGGCTACCGGGAGCCGGCCACCGGCCGGGTGTACGTCTACGGCGGCAACGGCACCACGCTGAGCGGCCGGATCACGCTGGGCGCCGGCTGGAACGGCATGGACACGATCATCCGGGCCGGCGACTTCGACCGGGCCGGCGGCGAGGACGTGATCGCCCGCGAGCCGGCCACCGGCTACCTGTGGCTGTACCCGGGCACCGGGTCGGGGATCAGCGGCCGGATCAACCTCGGCGCCGGCTGGAACAGCGTCCGGGAGATCACGCCGATCGGCGACTACGACCGCGACGGCTTCCAGGACCTGCTGGCAGTGCAGAGCTCCACCGGCGCGCTCTACCTGTATCCGGGCACGGGGGGCAGCGCTTTCCCGACCCGGGTCCTGCTCGGCTCCGGCTGGAACACGGTGGACGAGCTGAACGGCGGCGGCGATTTCAACAACGACGGCTACCCCGACGTGGTCGCGCGGGAGAAGAGCACCGGCGACCTCTACCTGTACCCGGGTCGTGCCGGCGCGCCCAACACCCGCACCAAGGTCGGTGCCGGCTGGAACACCATGCGTGACCTCGTCCAGCTCGGCGACTTCGACCGGGACGGCCGGCCGGACATGGTGGCCGTGCAGAAGTCGACCGGCTACGTCTACCGGTACCGCTGGCTCGGCACCGCCTGGGCGGCGCCCATCCGGCTCGGCACCGGGTTCGGCTCCATGACCCCGCTGCTCTGAGCGACCAGGATCGGGGACCCGTGACGCTTCGTTCCGCTCTGCCCGCCGGGCTGCGGCGTACCGCCCGGCGGGCACTCGCCGCGACGGCGGCCACCGTGCTCGCCGCCGGCGCCGCCCTGACCGGCACCGCCGGGCCCGCGCGGGCCGCCGGCTACACCGGGCCGCACCCGGGCGCGTTCACCGGCCTGGGCTTCGACACCTGCACCGCGCCGTCGAACGCGGCCATGAAGGCGTGGCTCGCCTCGCCGTACCGGGCGGTGGGCATCTACATCGGGGGGAACGGCCGGGCCTGCGCCCAGCCGAACCTGACCCGGGAGTGGGTGACCACGCAGGCGGCGGCGGGCTGGCGCTTCTTCCCGCTCTACGTCGGGCCGCAGGCGCCCTGCCGCAGCACCAGCAAGCCGCGGATCGACCCGGCGCAGGCCGCCGCGCAGGGGCGGGCCGCCGCCGACGACGCCGCGGCGCGCGCCCGCGACCTGGGGCTCGCCCGGGAGAGCACCGTCTTCTACAACATGGAGAAGTACCCGGCGGGCGACGCGGCCTGCACGGCGGCGGTGCAGACCTTCACCCACGCCTGGACCATCCGGCTGCACGACCACGGCTACTTCTCCGGCTTCTACACCGACGTGGCCTCCGGCGGCCTCGCCGACCAGGTCGCGGCGTACGAGCGGGCCGGCCACGGCCGGCCGGACTACCTGGACTTCGCCCGGTGGGACGGCGTGCAGACGGTGGCGGACGAGGCGCTGCCCGAGTCGTACTGGATGCCGAAGCAGCGGATGAAGCAGTACCGGGGCGACCACCACGAGACGTGGGGTGGGGTGACCATCAACATCGACAGCAACCACCTCGACGTCGCCCCGCTGCCCGCCACCCGGTTCGGCGACTTCACCGGCAACGGCTGGGCCGACCTCGGCTACCGCGAGCCGGCCACCGGCCGGCTGTACGTCTACGGCGGCAACGGCGCCACGCTGAGCGGGCGGGCCTCGCTCGGCGCGGGCTGGAACGGGATGGACGCGATCGTCCGGGCGGGCAACTTCGACCGGGCCGGCGGCGAGGACCTGCTGGCCCGCGAGAAGTCGACCGGCTACCTGTGGTTCTACCCGGGCAACGGCGCCGGCGTGACCACCCGGGTCAGGGTCGGCAGCGGCTGGAACGGCATGCGCGAGATCACCCCCGTCGGCGACTGGAACGGCGACGGCTTCCAGGACATCGCGGCAGTGCAGACCTCCACCGGCGTGCTCTGGCTCTATCCGGGCACGGGCACCGGCTTCGGCAGCCGGGTCGCCCTCGGCGGCGCGGGCTGGAACGGGCTCGACGAGCTGACCGGCGGCGCCGACTTCACCGGTGACGGGCGCCTCGACGTGCTCGCCCGGGACACGGCCACGGGCCGCCTGCACGTCCACCCGGGCGGCCCGGACGGGCTCCTCGGCGCCCGGCTCGACGCGGGCGCCGGCTGGGGCGGCATGCGCGACCTCGCCCAGCTCGGCGACTTCGACCGGGACGGCCGGCCCGACCTGGTCGCGGTCCAGAAGTCGACCGGCAACGTGCTGCGGTACCGCTGGAGCGGTGGCGGATGGCTCGCCCCGACCCGGCTGGGCAGCGGTTTCGGCGCGATGCAGCCGTTGCTCTGACGCGTACTTCCGGGCCCGTCCGGCGCGACGGGCCCGGAAGTCGGACAGGCGGTGCGACGCGCGGGTGTGGAAGTTCTGCAATTTGCGCGTGACCCACGTCACCCTCCGGCGCCCGTCGTTGGGCAGGGCATGGACGTCTTCTCCCGAACGTTCCTCCCGGCCGCCTCCGAGGCCGGACTGGCGATGCAGACCGTCAGCCGGCACATGCCGGTCTTCCGCCGCTGCGTCGGCTCCGGCGACGCCACCATCCTGGTCACCCGGTGCAGCCGGCCCGACCGCCCGATGGCCGGCGAGTACCTTTTCCTGCTGACCCACCGGCGGCTGGTCGTCACCCAGCAGACCCGGGTCCTGCACCGGCTGCGCCTGCACCTCAACACCGAGCTGCGGGAACTCAGCAACGTCACCTGGAGCCCGGACCCGCGCCTGCACTCGGTCGAGCTGGCGGCCACCGCGATCGACGGGGTCCGCGAGCGGTTCCTCATCCACACCCGGCACCCGAAGCAGGTGTGGCAGCTCGACGCGCTGCTCAACCACGCCTTCCGGACCCGGCTGCGGACGCCCCGGGAGCGGCTCGTCGCCACCATTGGCGAGGCGCCGGCGGCCGCGCGGCCCGCCGCGTTCCGGCCGGCCGTGGTGCGCTGACCGTCTTCTTACCGAATCCGAACATCCGCTGACCCGCCCGGCGCCGCCGCGTCGGGAATCATGGGCCGGTGACCGTCAACGCCCCGACCCGCGGGCTCGTCCTCGTGGTGGAGGACGAGCCGGCCATCGCCGACCTGGTCCGGCTCTATCTGGTTCGCGACGGGTTCGGCGTACACCTGGAACGGGACGGCGCCGCCGGCCTGGCCGCCGCCCGCCGGCTGCGGCCGGTGGCCTGCGTCCTCGACATCGCGCTGCCCGGCCTGGCCGGCACCGAGGTCTGCCGGCGGCTGCGCGAGGCCGGCGACTGGACGCCGGTCATCTTCCTCACCGCCCGGGACGACGAGGTGGACCGCGTCGTCGGGCTGGAGTTGGGCGCCGACGACTACGTCACCAAGCCGTTCAGTCCGCGCGAGCTGGTCGCCCGCGTGCGGGCGGTGCTGCGGCGCACGGTCGGAGCGCCCGGGGGAATGGGCCGGCCGCGGGTCGTCGGCGCGGTGACGCTCGACCCGGCCCGGCGCACGGTGACCGTCGCGGGGGCCCCGGTGCAGCTCACGTCGACCGAGTTCGACCTGCTCGCGCACCTGATGGCCCGGCCGGGCCGGGTCTTCACGCGGGAGGAACTGCTCGCGGGGGTGTGGGGGTACGCGGCCCACGCCGGCACCCGCACCGTCGACGTGCACGTCGCGCAGGTCCGCGCGAAGCTCGGCGCGGCCAGCGTGATCCGCACCCACCGGGGCGTCGGGTACGCCGCAGATGGCTGAGCCTACCGTCGCGCTGCCGGTGGTCGGCCCGCCGGCGCGGCCGTCCCGCCCCCGCCCCGCCCGTACGCTCACCTCCCGCGCGGTGCTGGTCACCTGCGCCGTCGCCCTGGTCTCGGTGCTGGTCACCGCGATCGTGGCGGTGCCCGTGGCGGTGCGCGGCGTGGAGCGGCGCGACCAGGAGGCGCTGGCCGCCCAGGCCCGGCTCGCCGCCGAGGTGCTGCGGCCCCGGCTGGAGACCGGGCGGACCGCCGACGAGGAGCGGCTCGTCCGCCAGCTTCGTGCCCAGGGCGTCGACGCGTACCTGGTCCGGCGGGGCGTCGCGGCCCGGCCCGGCCTGCCGCCCCGGGTGGTGCAGCGCGTCGCCGAGGGCCGGAACGTGTCGACCCGCCGGCCCCTCGACGGGCGGCGCACCCTGATCGAGGGCCGCGCCCTGCCGGGCGGCAACGGGGTGGTGCTGACCCGCTCCCGGGCCACCGCCCCGTGGCGGCAGGTGCTGCCCAGCCTCTGGCTGCCGCTGCTGGCCGGGCTGGCCGCCGGCGTGGTCGCCGGGCTGCTGCTGGCCTGCCGGCTGGCCCGGCCGATCCGGCGCGCCGCCGACGCCGCCGCCCGGCTGCGCGCCGGGGACCGGACGGTACGCGTGCCGGTGGAGCCGCCCGACGAGGTGGCCGACCTGGCGTACGCGCTGAACGGGCTGGCCGCCGCGCTGGCCACCAGCGAGGGCCGGCAGCGGGAGTTCCTGCTCTCCGTCTCGCACGAGTTGCGCACCCCGCTGACCGCGATCCGGGGCTACGCCGAGGCGCTGGCGGACGGGGTGATCGGGGCGGCGGACGCGGCGGGCACCGGCCGTACCGTGCTCGCCGAGGCGGAGCACCTGGACCGGCTGGTCAGCGACCTGTTGGCGCTGGCCCGGCTGGAGGCCGCCGACTTCCCGCTCGAACCGGTGCCGGTGGACCTGGCCCGGCTGGCCGCCGACGCCGGCCGGACCTGGGCCGACCGGTGCGCGGCGGTGGGGGTCACGTTCCGTGCCGAGGTCCCGGAGCAGCAGGTGCCGGCGTACACCGATCCGGGGCGGATCCGGCAGGTGGTGGACGGGCTGCTGGAGAACGCCCTGCGCGTCGTACCGCCGGGGGCGCCGGTCGTGCTCGCGGTCCGGGCGGCCGGCGCGGACCCGGCGGCGGGCGGCGTCGTGGAGGTCCGCGACGGCGGACCCGGTTTCACCGACGACGACCTGGCGGTGGCGTTCGAGCGCGGCGCCCTGCACCAGCGCTACCGGGGGTGCGCAAGGTCGGCAGTGGGCTGGGGCTGGCGCTCGCCGCCGGCCTGGTCCGCCGGCTCGGCGGGGAGATCACGGCCGGGCACGCGCCGGAGGGCGGGGCGGCGTTCACCGTCCGGCTACCCCCGGATCCTTACCGAACTCGAACATCGGCCTGACCCGCCGCTCGCCGGACGGCGGGAGGCTGGGACTCCACGGACGGACGAGAGGGAGACTCATGGCACGTTGGGGAATCGCCGCCGGCACGCTGCTCGCGGCGGTCGCGCTGGGGCTCACCGGCTGCGGTGCGGCCGAGGTGGCGGGCCAACCGGCCCGCGAGACCGCCGTCGAGGTCGTCGCGGCGCTCGGCGCGGAGGGCCAGGCGCTCGCCGCGATGGGCTTCGACGCCGGCGACCTGGACGTCGACCCCGTGGCCGCTCCCGCGCCGCCGGCGGCCTCGCCCACCGCGACGGGGGAGAAGCCGCGGCGCGAGCGCGCGGAGGAGTGGCGCAAGCGCCGGCAGGCCCGGGTGCTGCTGCGGAAGAACACGCTGCACGGCGAGGCCGTGGTGCGGACGAAGGACGGCGGCACGAGGACCGTCGCTGTGCAGCGGGGCGAGGTGACCGCGATCGACGGCGGGAAGATGACCGTGAGGTCCACCGACGGCTTCACCATGACCTGGACCTTCGGCGACGGGTTGCGCGTCGTCGAGCGTCGTACGGCGATCGCGTCCACCGACATCGGGGTGGGCACGACGGTCGGCGTGGCCGGCGCCAAGGAGGGCGACGGCGGCGTGGCCCGCCTGATCGTCGTGCCGGTCAAGCAGAAGTAGGTGTGGCCGCCGTGCCCGGCGGAGGGAGCAAGCCTGACCGCCCGGAGCCGGGCACGGCGGGCCACACCCCACCTCAGTACACCCGGGAGCCGATGAAGTCGTCGTGCCCGTAGCCCACCGGGTTGGCGAAGGCGCGGGACTCGAACGACCACTGCTGGCGCGTGCTGGTGGCGCAGGTGGCCAGCCGCAGCCGCGGGGTGCCCAGCCACGGGTTGTCGAAGGCCAGGCAGAGGTTGGTGTTGCCGGCCGCCTTGATCTGGTTGCCGGCCAGCACGAACTTCTGGTTGGCGCCGCCGTGGCAGTCGTAGATGTTGACCGCCGTGCCGGCGCTCAGCGTGCCGCCCGAGACGTCCAGGCAGCGGTCGTGGGACAGCTCCGAGTGCAGCGACTGCCGGGCCGGGTCGTACCAGAAGCCCTGGTTACGCCCGCCGTGGCAGCCGTACGACTGCTGCGGCGTGCCGTTGCGCGAGTCGTACCCCTTGCCGTCCACGCAGGTGCCGGTGGCGGCGTTGCGCAGCTGCTTGAACTCGAACAACCCCGGGTAGAGCACGCCGTTGCCGGTGCTGGCCGGGTCGACGCAGGTGGCGCGCTGCTGCCCGGAGTTCCAGAACTGGGTGACGCACTGGGCGAACATGCCGTGCCCCCGGTGGTTCGGGTGGAACGACTGCCGCGCCGCGTTCTCGTCCCAGACGCCGATCTCGATGTGGAGGCCGCGGACCGCGGTGTTGTCGGTGCACACCTCGTGGCCGTGGAACAGCCGGCTCGCGTCGAGGTAGCGGGTGCCGGTGTTGGTCGCCGCCGCCCGCAGCGCCGACTCGAACAGGGGCACCGCCTTGTTCCGGGCGAACGCGGCGTCGGCCAGGTAGAGCAGGCAGCCGCCGGCGTACCAGCCGGGGAAGTTCGGGTTGTCCTCCACGTCCGGGCTGCCGGGGCTCGGGTACGACATGAGCACCAGCTCGTAGTCCGACCGCAGGTAGCCCGCGCCGGTCATGGTCTGCCGGATGTCGGTGAGCGCGTCCTCGACCGCCTGTCGGCTGCCGTCGGTGCGTACCGTCCACTGGTCGGTGTAGGTGGGGTAGCACGGGCCCTGGAGGAAGACCCGGCGGATGGTGCAGTCGGTGGCGACGGGGCCGAACTGGATCGTGCCGTCGCCGTTCGCACCGACCACCACCCAGATCAGCTTGATGTGCGTGTTGCGCGCCTTGATCGCCAGGTGGTCGCCCTGGTTCAGCTCGTTGTGCTGGGTGGGCCCGCCCCGGATCAGGTTCCACGGGGTCGCCCCGGAGCAGGCGATGTTGTATTTCTCGTCGGCGGGGATGCCGGTGCGGAAGACCGCCTGGTCGTACGAGCGGTCGCACCAGTTGCCGGGCTCGTGGGTGCCGGGGACGTAGTTGCCCACCCCCTCGCCCGAGATCTCGCTGTCGCCCATCGTGATCAGCGCGGTACGGCGCTGTTCGATGGGGCGGATGGCGGGCTCGCCGTAGAGGGCGGTGGCCTCGGCGGCGCGGATCGCCTCCAGGTTGCCGGGGAGTGGCTGGATGGCCGGACGGTCGGCCGCGGTGGCGGGGGAGGCCGTTCCGGCGAGCATCGGCAGGACGAGCGCGGCGGCGGCGACGACGGTGAGCACCCGTCGTCGGGTCACGCGTCCGCGTCTGGCAGGGGAACCATGCATCGACGCACTCCTTTCGGCTCGATCGCGGGACGTCGATCGAGTTACCAGACGGTAACGCCGGCTTCGAGATATGTGAATGCATCTCGGAATCGTTGCGCGCGGAGCGTAGAACCGGACGATCCGGGCGAGACGGACGACGTCAGGAGCCCTCCGGCCGTCGCTCCGGCCGCGCTCCTCGGCGTGGCCGGGCGGCCTTGTCGATGCGCGGCCGGAGGCGCCGGGCGGCCTTGTCGATGCGCCGCCGGAGGCGCCGGGCGGCCTTGTCGGTGCGCGGCCGGAGGCGTCGGGCGGCCTTGTCGGTGCGCGGACCGGAGGTGCCGGGCGGGTCAGCGCCCGGGCGGCAGGGCGTAGCCGACGTAGCCCCGGAACTCGACGCGCCAGCCCGCCGGCACCAGCTCCGCGCACGCCGGCCGGCTGCCGGTGCAGACGATCGCGTCCACCGAGGCCGGGTCGGCCGGCGGGCGCCCGGGCAGCACGGACTGCAGCGCCACCAGCTCCGGCGGGCGGCCGTCGGCGTCACGCAGCAGCAGCCACCAGGGGTACTCCCAGTTGTCGTTCTGCTGCACCAGGCCGATCCGGCGGGCGTCCGTCGCGCGTACCGCGCCCGCCGCCCAGCGGAACTCCTCCGCCCACTGGGGACGCCGCAGGAACCTGGTCTCCCACTCTGAGGTGGTGAAGACCGAGCCCGCGCCGACCAGCCGGCGCGGGAAGCCGTACGACACCGCGAGCACCCCGGCCAGCGCGCAGGTGGCCAGCACGGTCACCGCGAGCCCGGCCGCCACCGACCGCCGGCCCGCGCCGCCGGCCCGCGCGGCCGACCGGCGGCGGAACAGCGCGTCGAGCCAGAGCCCCGCCAGCGGTACGGCAAGCGTCAGCGCGTAGAGCAGCAGGCGGTTGCCCCACGGCTGCCACTTGACCATGGCGGTGTGCAGCAGCACGGCCACCACCACGACCACCGCGTACGCGCGCAGCGGCCCCGCCTGCGTCGGGCCGACCCGGCCCGGTCTGGCCAGCGCGAACCCCGTCCCGATCAGCGCCAGCGCCCCGGCCAGCGGGAAGGCCACCCGGTCCTCGTCCGGATACCAGGACGGCACCGGGAAGCGTTCCCGTCCGAAGGTGGTGGCCCGGTCCTGGGGGTCCACCCCGATCAGGTCGGCGCCGGCGACGATCGCCTCGGCACCGGCCCGGCGCAGCGGCGCGAGCGGGGTGTCGAACGCCGTGTGCGCGATCCGCAGCGCGTTGACGAGCACCGAGGGCGGGTCGTGCCGCTCCATCGGGACGGACTCGCGCAGCCGGGGCGGGCCGAGCGGGTGCCCGAACTCGGCGGTCACCCGGGCGAGGAACGGCCCGACCACGACCGCCGCGACCAACAGGATCAGCACGGACCCGGTCACCGTCCGGGCCACCTGGCGTCCCGGCCGGAGGCCGGGCGCGGCAGCCCCGCCGGCGTGACCGGCATCCGGGCCGTCCACCGCGCCGGCCCTGTGGCGCACCGCTCCGGCGCGCTCCCGCGCGGCGCCGCCCCGCGCGAGCCGGAGCTGGGCGAGCCCCCAGAGCACCAGCAGCGGCCCGAGCGCCATCAGGCCGTTGGTCTTGGTGACCGCGGTCAGCCCGGTGGCCGCCCCCAGCCCGAGCATCGTCCCGACCCCGGTGCGCCGGCGCAGTCCGTCCAGCGCGAGCGTCGCCGCGCAGGCCACCCAGGCGGCGCAGACCAGGTCGGTCTGGGTGCTGGTCGCCTGGAGCGCCACCATCGGCGTGGTGGCCAGGACGAACGCGGTGAGCAGCTGGGCCCGGCGGCTGCCGCCGAGCTGGGCGGTGATCCGGGTCGCCGCCACCAGGGCGCCGACCCCGGCGGCCCACTGGACCAGGTGGTGCAGCGCGTCGCCGCCGGTGAAGAGGCGCAGGTGCAGCAGCAGATACTCGGCGCCGGGCGGGATGGTCACCTGCCGGTGGATGGCGGTGGGCCAGAAGTCGAGGTCGCCCTGGGCCACCCAGTGCTCCACCTTCGGCAGGTGGTAGGTCTGCGAGTCGAAGTTGTTCGGTTCGGCCAGCAGGGCGATCAGCAGCTCGACCAGGAGCAGCCCGCCGACCGTGCCGGCGAGCAGCCGCTCGCCCCGCCCCGCCGTACGCCAGGCTTCGGCCAGACCGGTCCACCGGCCGGACCGCCGGGCTCCGGCGGCGCCCGGCGTGCCGGCATCCGGTGCGGGCGGCGGGGCCGGGGTGCCGGTGGCGGGGCCGGTGGTCGCGCCGACCAGGGCGCGGCGTGGCGCCGCGACGGCCGCCGCACGTCGCGCGGCGTCCCGGCGGCGGCGCCCTCCGGCGGCCGCGCCCGTGGCGGCGAGGAAGAGCAGCCAGGCGACGGCGAACGCCGGCAGGGTGAGCAGCCCCAGCGCGCCGAGCACCTCCACCGTGAGCACCGCGAACGCGCCCGTGACCAGGGCGGCCCGGACCAGCGCGAGGCGCAGCGGCGCCACGGTCTCGGCGGCCAGCGGCCGGAGGGCGACGGTGAGCAGTCCGATCGCGGCGACGGGGGCCAAAGCGAGCGGGTAGCCGGCTGCCGACATGGCGGAAGTAAACACCATCTTTCTGAGGCCGCCACGGTCGATGCCCACGGTGCTGGGCACCGTCTCGCTGACCAGCCAGGTTAGGCTAGGGCCGACGTATTGTCGCCACCGTGGAGATTCCCGTGAAGCTCTCGATCCTCATGCCGGTCTACAACGAGGAAGAACGCATCGC